>VBPP01000024.1 GCA_005877365.1 Nitrososphaerota archaeon | reverse complement strand
TCGCCAGCGAAGATCTCCAAGAGGTCCCGCTTGAGCCTTCTGGCGTCGCCTGTCTTCAGCACCCTTCGTTCCCGTATTCGCGAGTCCTCCTCTTTTGACTTGGTGAGAAGGCTGAGGGCATTCCTGCTCGATATTCCTGCGAGGGAGGGAAGCCCCTCGATGTCGCAGGCTTTGATCCTACCCTCTACATCTAGGCGCCTCTCTTCGGTGAGGTTGGCTGGCAATCCTCCCCCAGCGAGTTCGAGCTCTGGGGTTCCCATCTACTGCGAATCCTCCTTCCGCTTTTCCCAAAGCGCAATCCTTCCAAGAGTCTTCCTGGAGCCAAACTCCGTAAGTTGCACGCTCATGACGTCCCCCTCCGGCTTCGACATCCGGGCCACCGGCACGTTAAGGAACTCGCCGCCACCGTGCTTCTTAGAAACGTACCTTGGGCGGCACTTCTTCATGGGCAAATCAGCTTCATCATGCGATATGAACTTTCTAAGCAGATGCTCAGAATGGAAGTGACATCAATAATCACGTAGAAAAAGACATAATTAGCTGAAGCCGCCGAGCACTCCTTCGAGGAAGCTGATAGAGGTGGCAACCATGAAGCCCACACTTACGCCATATCTTAACTTCAACGGCAATACCGCTGAAGCCATGCGATTCTATCAATCAATCCTAGGAGGCGAACTGACCATGCAAACGTTTGGCGAAGCTAAAATGGCTCGCACGCCTGAAGAGAAGAACATGATTCTTCACGCGGCTTTGAAAAACGATGGGCTTTCTATTATGGCCAGCGATGGACAACCGAGCCAGCGGGTGAAGTTCGGCGACAATATCCATATGAGCATCACCGGTCAGGAGAGCGGCAAACTCAAAGAAGTCTTCACCAAGCTCGCTCAAGGTGGCAAGGTTGACATGCCGCTCAAGAAGCAATTCTGGGGGGACACGTTCGGAATGCTCACTGACAAGTTTGGCGTCCACTGGATGGTCAACATCGTCTCTCCGCAAGAGCCAGGCGAGAAGAAATCAATTTCTTGGTAGACGGCGGCTCACGATTCGCCTCTTCCTAACTGAGGAACGAACCGGTTATATGCCCCAGCTTTTGTCGCCTCGACGATGGTTCAAGCAGCCCAGGAGAATCCTCCCATGCAAACTTCACTACCCAAGCCCACCAAGAGCGGCCATGCCGCGGTCAACGGCGTGAACTACTACTACGCCGTCTATGGCACGGGCGAGCCGCTGCTGCTCCTTCATGGCGGCTTGGGCCAGATCGAGATGTTCGGGCCCAACCTGACCAAGCTTGCGCAGAGCAGACAGGTCATCGGGGTAGATCTGCAGGGCCACGGCCGCACGCCGCTGGGCGGTCGCGAAATCAGCCTGGTCGATATGGGCAACGACATGGCAGGCGTGCTGAAAAAGCTCGGCTACGACAAGGTCGACGTACTCGGCTATTCGTTGGGTGGCGGCGTCGCGTTCCAATTCGCCGCTCAACATCCGGATATGGTTCGCCGCCTGGCGCTGGTTTCCGCCGCACTTGCGCAAGACGGGTTCTATCCGGAGATGCTGCCGCAGCAGGCGGCAGTCGGTGCCACGATGCTGGAGCAGATGAAGCAAACGCCGATGTATAAGTCATACGTGGCGATTGCGCCGCATCCCGAAGAGTTCCCGAAGCTGCTCGATGCGAGGAGCACGCGGTGAAGTTCTACCAGCTGCTCGGCGGCGGCCTGAAGGACGCCGGCTGGCAACGCGAGCACATGTCGCTGAATCGCTTGGCAATCCTGCCGAATCTCACGCACTACGAAATGGGCCTCGCACCCCAGATGGTCGACGCCGCTCTGTCGTTCCTTAACGGCGAGGGCCGCGCCAAGAGCTGGGGCGAGCAGGTGAGCGGGAAGTAGGGGACCTCGTATTGCAGAAAGCCCCCGAGCTCTGGGGGGCTTACGGTATCTGAGCGCCAATATGGATACCCGGCCGGGATTTGAACAACTGTGATGGATTCGAATAACTGTGATGGCATCCTCGGCTCCGACTGGCGCAGACCTCTTGGAAGGCGTTGCAGCTCTAACTAGACGAGCCTAGTGCGGGCTTTTGGGAGGAATTTCAGGAAATCCTTGTCACTGGTCCATATGTTTGCGTCATGCCTCTTGACACACGCAGCAATAAGCGCGTCGAGCAAGTCGCCCCTCTTCGGTTTCATCCTGGCAGCTTCTTCCGAATCGAGACGGTTCACGGGGGCTATCCCCATCTCCGTAACTTCAAGCAATCGTTCGTACTTTTCTGCAGAGAGGCCGGCTGAGGAGTATCCCCACAGTACTTGGAAGTGAGTTATGGCTGAAAGGTAGAACTCGTCTCCCCCAAGCCTCCGCTTCACTATCTCGTCGGCAACCTCCGGAAGCTTAAAGTCACTTAACACCGATGTGTCTATGAAGATTTTCATTCAGGAGAAGCCCTGCTTCATTTATCCGAGGCGCTATCCTTTTCAGGTCGGAGGCGAATTCCTCCATTGCAGTCGCCAGGCTCAATTCCAGCCTTCTCCGCGAGTTTCTTGGGAATCGTGACCTGAAGCTTCTTCGTAACCTGGTACTGCTTCAAAGTAATACTTCCTTACTTCAAGGAAATTTAAAGGTTTCGAATTGCCGGAGGTTGTTGCCTAATAAATCGCCCGTTCGAGGCCGCCCTGCGTCTTGCTCATTCGGCGATTTTCAGTTCCTGCTTGACCCCCGACAAGGCGGCGAACTCCGCGAACATCTCGCTGATGATGGCGTCCAGTTTCGGTAGTTCCTCGTTTTTTATCGCGAACTTTGAGCGCAGCATCTTGCTGATCACTTGCATGCTCCTGAGTTTCGGGAGGGGGACGTTGTTGCGCAGGGATTTGAGGGCCTCCTGGTGGTCCTGGACGAACATCTTCATCATCTTGAACTGTTTCTCGGGGCTGCAGTAGGCGTCGGTGTCAGCTAACCAAGGAGAGACATAAGGCCGCTCCTGACCTGCGAGAGCTTGTGGGAGGAAACCTTCCCGAGGCCCCTAAGCACCAAGCCCTTCTCCAAGGTGAAGACCTTATCGTATTTTATGCGGCTTCGGGTGGGAATAGAACCATCGACCATTTCTGAAGGGTCGAGCATGACCGAGTTCCGACGATTCCCGAGATTTGAGGTGATGCCGCATGAAATGAAGTCCCTGGAATCCCTGTTATGCCTGGAACTCGACAAGATGAGAACCGGACGTCGTTTGACTTGAGAGAGGTCTGTAAACGGGAAGGGTATCAGAACCACTTCTCCGCTCTCAAACCTTATCCCAGATAGTATCCTGCTCATTATCCCACAACTCCTTCGCCGTTTTCTCCGATAACGCGAGCAGATGTCGGAAGTCGTCTTTCATCTTCCGTGAAACCTCCTCCGATTTGGCGATCAACAACTTATCCTCGCTCACTTGAAGCACCAGTGTCTGGCCTTTTCGTATGTTGAGTCTCCGTCTAATATCGACGGGTATTGCCACCTGACCCTTTTCGGACACGGTGACTGTCCTAAGTTCAGAGGCTTCTTTGTTGGCCATCAGTTTTTGTAAGAAATTTCCTACATATAAGCATTCGTTCGAGCCGCTGGTATGGTCGTCGGTTGGTTGGTCATCCGGCGACCTTCACTTCCTGGCCCAATAGGGACGCGAACTCGCGGAACATCTCGGAGATGAGGGCGTCGCGAGCTTTTCCAGTTCCGTGTTCTTGATTGAGAATTTCGAGCGAAGAAGCTTCGAGATTACGTGTATTCTGCAGAGTTGGTCATTCGGCGATTTTCAGCTCCTGCTTCACGCCGGAGAGGGCGGCGAACTCGGCGAACATCTCTGAGATGATGGCTGACTCAGTTTTTGATCTTAGCCCCAATCATAGAGGAGCCTTTCCCCATCTCCTTTTTCTTACTAGTCGGGGTGCCCTTTACCTGTAGTAATCAAACTCCGTAAGCTACCTCCGATGTAAGAACCCCATGCGTCTGCACAGGAATCGTAACATTCGAGTTTGGGAATCAATCCCTGGTGAGTGAAGCGGATTTCCGTCTTGTCGCCTTTCTTAGAGATCTCAAACATGATTTTTGTTCCCTTCCACTCGGTATGGTCTTTGGTGAACTTCGGGCCGCCCTCCAAAACAAGCCAAACAACTTTTTTCTTAGGAATGAATTCTGTTATTTTCAGTTTGCTACGATGGAGGTCTTCGTAGCGATACGTGAACTCGCTGCCGAGTTTGTCGGTACTACCTTTGATATCTCCTCCCCACCATCCACGAACATTATTGATGGCATCGAAGGCTTCCTTCGGAGTTTGGTCCACCGCAAAGGTCTTGGTATAATCTTGATTACTCAGCAATCTCGCCTCCTTTCGGCGGTTTCCCCTAAAAATTTTCCGGCTCCCTTCATCTTAGATTAGTGGATTGGAACTGAACCCGACGAAGACGAATGTGAAGGCCATCCGAGAGAACGACAAGGAGGGGCCCTTATCTCCGCGACCTTGGTGTATTCGAGGCCCCCTGACTTCTTACTAGGCGATTTTCAGCTCCTGCTTCACGCCGGAGAGGGCGGCGAACTCCCGGAACCTCCCCGGGTGAGAGCGTCCAGCTTGTCCAGCTCGGTGTTCTTTATTGAGAATTTCGACCACGGGAATTTGAAGTTGGCCTGTATGCTCCTCAGCTTCGCGAGCGGGACGGAGTTCCTCTCTCTTTCCCTTTGCAACCATCTGAAACTGCCTGAATTGTCGGAACCTCTGCCGCCTCCCTTCAAAAGCGTCGTGACGCCGAGGCCGTCAACACCATCCCGCCGGGGAGGAAGGGAGGATGCCACGGGTTCGAGTCCCGTCGGGCCCGCACTCACCCGGGTTCGGTACCCGGCGCTTTCTTCGTCAGTTCCCGGTTCCAATGTGTTAGTAGCAAAGCCTCAAGAGCTCACCAAACGGAGCGGCGATTTCAGAGCCCACCTGAAATTACGATTTCAAGCGTACCTCCAGAGCCTGGGGCGGGTTAGGCGAACTTTGTCTTCGATGCCCAGGCCATAATCGTACCTATGTTTATCTCATTCTTCGTCACGGTGTATCCGTAACCGTTGAGAATTGATTGTAGAAGCGCGAATGAACACTCGGTTGATTCTATTCTCCTTCCGGCTCCTACAATCCTGATTTCTAATGAGTCGCCATTCTGAGATTTGGAAATCTTGAGCTGTTTCAGCGGTAGGAGCATGGCGAAGTCCCTCCCAAATACTGCGAGCTCGTCGATATCCCGAGCCGCTATCTTGAGGACGCCGACCAGCTTGCTCCCAAGCTCTCTGAACATTTTGAGGAGGTTTTCCTTATCCGACGCATACTGCGTTGCGATCAGCTCGTCGACGAAATCCGAGGGAAGGGTGATGACGTCCACCTGCTTCAGGAGGGAGATCGTGCGCCAGAGGCCGTATAGTTCAGAAGGGTCTCCTCCCTCAGCAGATATCTTCGCGACTGCCGAAAGGGCCTCGTTTGCAAACGCGAACAGCGTCTTGTCTTTCAGCTTTGCCTGAGAAGAGAATTCTTCAAAGACGGCTTGATCCACCGAGATATTGGTACGTGCCATTAGCTATTCTCTCAAAAGAACGGGGCCTCGCATATTTAATCGAATCACGTGCGTGCATATGCCCGCAAAAGCACGCTTCTGCTTGGATGGTCTTTTATCGAGCTGAGTCTAAAACAAACTGACGAGAATTGAAGAAGGTTCAGGCGGTCGTATCCGTTTTGCTGATAGCCTCAGCCGCGGTTGGAATCGAGGTATTGCGGACGGACGGCTGGCTCTGGTCAGGGGCTCCGCTTCATGCGTACGGGCTCATCGCGTTTGTGGCCCTCGACCTTCTACTGGCTGGCATCAGTTGGAGGGTGACGAGACTTGCAATCATAGGCTCCGCCCTGTTCGGAGGCATCCAATTCATAGCAATGGTGGGCGACGTCTTCATGGGCCAACCCGCAGGGATCCCAGCTGCAGTTTGGGAATCGTACCTTCTCGGCGATACGCCTTTCATGGTCCTGCTTGGCATTCAGATGGTCATCATAGCATGGGCGATCCTTTCGACGCGGATAATCGCGAATCGCATGCCTGAGGCTGGGCTCGCGGTAAGGACATCGAGATAGCCTTCTTATCCCAGTAGCTCCTCAACTCCGCCGTTCGTCTCCTCGAATGACCCTGTGTGGAGTCGGAATTGTTCATGTAGACGACTTTGCCCCTGGCACTGGCCTTCATCAACTGGTGCACCAAATCCTCAATGAACCTGC
>VBPP01000023.1 GCA_005877365.1 Nitrososphaerota archaeon | reverse complement strand
TAGCCGCAGTTGCCGCAGGAGAGCCTGTTCTTGTGTTCCGCCATGAAGTAGCCTCTCCCGCACCGGGGGCACTCCCGCCTCAGCCGCGTCACCTTGTCACCCTCGAGTTTGTAGAGCTTCCAGACCTGAATCCGCCTCTTGGGAGCCTTCGGCTTCTCCTTCTTTTCGGGCTTCTTCTCCTCCGTCCCCGCGGGAGCCGACGCTGCTGGCGCCGGGGGCGGCGTCTTGGCCGCAGGAGGTGGTGCGGGAGCCGGCTGCTGCTTGGACAGACTACTTCGCCTCCGTCGTCGGAGTCTTCGCCTTCTTCTTCGCCTGCTTCAACTTCTCCCTCTCCTCCTTTGTCATCAGCCTCACTGTGAGATGCTGGGGGTGAGTCCTCTTCATGGCCTCCTCAGATCCGTAGACCCCGAACCTGCCCACCACATCCCTCGTCCCGGCCTGCTGCTTCAGCGTTATCAGCCCGACCCGCTCCTTTCCAACCTTCATCTCCTCCGCGACCATCCCGACCGCCTCGTTCCTGGAGATCTTCCCCGCCCTCTCCGGAATGAGCACCTCGAGCTCGACGCGGTCGAGCAGCTTCGACTCTGTCTTCTTTCTTATTTCCAAACCTTCTCCTCCTTATCGGCCAACAATATTAACCTGACTCCGGGACGCCCATCTCTTTCAGGATCTCACCGTTGCGCCTCTTGGCGGCCCTGTCTACCCTGACAAGGACCACCCCCACGAGGGGCTGTCCGTAGTAAATGTTCGAGCCGATGGGTGCCGCGGAGACGGCCGCGATCGCGAGGAGGTCCTCTTCACCCTCGACGACGACCCTCACAGACCCGTCCCTCTTCTTGACCGCTTGAGCGATCCCGTCGAGAGCCTCATTGGTTATCGTGCCCGGGGGGTTCCTCACCCTGATCAATCTAGTGTAGTGCACGTCCGGCATCCTTCTCTCCACCCTCCTCTCCCTTCCATCGACGACCTGGACCTCCGGGATTCTCCCCAGCTCAGCGATCCTCTCGGTGACCCTGTCCCCGACCGTGATTACGAAGCTGGCCTTCTCGAGCTCCGACCTGAAGGCTCGCCCCTTCGTCTCCTCATCCTTGAAGAGCTTCCCGATCGGCTTGGCCAGCCTCTCTCTGAGAGAACTTGGAAGCCGATATTCCTTGAGGGGCATGGAGGCCCCCCTAGCTTACCTTGAGGGCGTACCTGCCCGGCTTTGTGATCGCTAGGGTCTTCGCGACCTGCGACTTCGCAGGGTTAAGCACGATTATCAGCCCCGACCACTCGTTGCTGAACTCGGTGCTGCCGCAGTTGGGGCAGACCTTCTCGTTCGTGAGTGTTCTGCACCTCCTGCAGGCCATCTCCTTCGTCTCACTCCCCCCCTCGCTAGACGGCCCTGGCCTCTGCCTTCGCCTGCTTCTGCGCCTTCGCTATGTCGTCTTCGATCCATTCGAGAGCGCCCAGGTAGGGCTGCCTGCACGTTACCCCTATCTTCCCCATCGAGATGCCATGTCCCAGGCTGACCGCAGTTATCCTCACCCTCACCTTCGAGCCAACCCTCAGGGTCTTCTTGCTCTGAGAAGCGGTGATGACCCCGGACTTCACGTCGCTCGTGAGATAGTCGTCCATTATCTGGCTGAGGTGGAGAAGTGCGTCGGCCGGTCCTATCCTGACGAATGCCCCGAAGTCAGTCACCTCGACTATCTCCCCCTCTACGAGCTCCTGCTTCAGGGGATAGAAGGTCAGGACTTCGAACCTCACCTTGTGGTAGGTGGCTCCGTCTCCCGCTATTATCTTCCCGACCCGGTCGACCTCCACCTTCGTCACTAGGATGAGGTATCCGTGTTCCGGGTTGATAGTGCTCTCGTACTTCAGCTTCAGGAGGTCGAGCGACACGTCTTCGAGAGGCGACCCGAACTTGTCCGGAGGCACCCTTACAACATCCGCTAGACTCACAAGTTGAAACATAACACTTCAGGAACGGCCCTCGCTTTGTGCCAGCGATATTAATCTTTGCCGCGAATCACACGCACTCCACTTATGAGTGATTTCATTTAGGTGGCGGGTGCGCAAGCGTTGAGCTCGACAGTGAGGCCTCGTATGACAGGGCTGATCGTCTTCGGCTCTAGAATCGTAAGCGCCGCTACGGGTTTCGTCTTCCTCGTTATGGTGGCTAGGTGGCTGGCGCCTGCGCAACTCGGGCTCTGGGAGTTCATCGTCGACCTCATTGTCTTCGCCAGCTATCCCGCAGGCTTCCTCACATACTGGGCGGCGAGGGATGTGGCCAGGGGGAAGGTCGTCGGGAAGACCACTCTCGTTCTCAACCTCCTGGCGAGCATGCTCGGAGTCGCGATATTCCTGGCTTTCGCGCTCGCAACCTACTCGGAGGTTGGTTCGAGCGTCGGACCCTTCATTCTCGCGGTAATCCTCGTCCCTCTTTCATACTGGAATCAGGCCACCTCGGCGTTGGTCGGTGGGTACAACCCGGCGATCGGTGCCTACTCACTCTTAGCCTCAGAGCCGGCGAAGCTAATCGCTGCATACCCGTTGCTCTTCGTCTTCAAGCTCAGAATCGAGGGGGTGATCATCGCCATCGCTGTTTCCTACTTTGTGCAGGCCGCGGTCTCCACGTACCAACTGAGGGTTGTCAGCTCCGAGAGGGTGGACTTCGCCCTCGGCCGGAAGTGGCTCAGGGACCCGTACGTGCCGGGGTTGATGACGCTGACCTACGTCCTTGGAATCGCAGACACCTTCGCCGCGTCCGTAGGCCAGCGAGGAACTAGCCTGGCCGGCTACTACCAAGCGGCTTTCCAGGTTGCCGCGATTGTCTCATATTCGACCTTCCTTTCAGTGGCGCTCTACCCTCTCCTCCTCAGAGAGCGCTCGGAGAAACTGATGGGTGAGGTGCTCGAATTCTCGCTTCTCTTCGCGATCCCGATGGCCGCGGGCGCCATCGCCTTGGCGCCCCAGATATTGTACCTGCTCTCCCCGGCATACGTCGTGAGCAGCACGGCTCTCGAGTTTCTCTCCCTCTCATCCATCGTACTGCTTGTGTCCACGGTCTTCGACCAGACGCTGACCGGTCGAGAGAGGGCCGACCTCGACGAGAGGGAGAGGACCAGAAGTATCCTCAGGAGCGACCTGATGTTCGTGCCCCTCGCGAACTTGACCTATTCTGTGGTATACATTGGTGTCGTCTTCATTCTCGGGAGATATGTCGCGGGCGGCGCACCAGCTTACCAGTTCGCAACCTACTGGGCTGTAACACAGCTCACCCTATCATGCGTCCTTGTGGCCGTGAAGGCGAGGAGGCTGACCGGGAAGGCCAGGCTATACCTATCGCGCTCGCTCCCTCTGTACGTCGTCTCCGGAATCGTGATGGCAATCGCGGTACACTATTTCGGAGTCGCAATCCTGCCGGCTGGCCTCGAGACCGTCTCCTACGGACTGAGGCTGGCGCTAACGGTGGTGCTGGGCGCGGTGCTCTACTTTGGAGTCCTCGTCGCAGTCGACCACAGGGTCAGGAGCTACGCCGGGACCCTCTTCGAACTCGTCTCCTCGCTCACCGCGGGTGGATGAAAGCTCCGTTTCCATCCCGGCTCGACCCATCCCGCGCAATCGGTTTATAGACGCACTCGAGGAGTTCGAGATGTTGGCGGCTGGGGTCTCTCACTGCGCGCAATCTGGTTTAATCATTAACCCAAACGGGGCAGTCCCGGAGACAATGAATTTGGCTCATTCCGTTACTTCTCGTCCTGGACCTTCAGGAACGAGGACCGCCCTTACGAGGAAAAGAGGGCATTGCGATATTCGCTCCAAGACTATATGGCCGGAGTGGTCCGCTTCGACCTCTTCAAGGGAAGGCGTGTACTAGAGATAGGCTCAGGATCGGGGATAGACTCTGCCGAATTCGTTCGTAACGGCGCCTCAGTGGTGGCTCTCGATTTCACGGAGAATGGGGCGCTGAGCACGAACAGCCTCCTCAACGAGGCGCGTTTAACGCATGATACAGTGCGCGCAACCGCGGCGGAGCTGCCGTTCCGCGATGCCAGTTTCGATTGCGTATATTCCTTCGGGGTCCTTCATCACATCCCGGAGATCGTCCCGGTGATAGGCGCAATCGCGAGGGTACTGAAACCCGGCGGCGAACTGATTTGCATGCTCTACAACAAGGAGAGCCTCCTTTACGCCTACTCAATTCTCTTTTCACACCGAAACGAGGGGCTGAGCGAGGAGCAGCTTCTTTCTCGTTACAGCGAAAGAATCCTCGGTTGCCCCTACACGAAAGCATACACGAAGCACGAAGCACGGGCGCTGCTCTCGCCCCACTTTGAGGTCAGAGAGGTTAGCATCCACTTCAACGCGGTTGACCTCCCCGACCAGCGCAAGTTCAAGCTGAACCTACCTGACAGGTACGAACTCGGCTGGCACCTTATCGTGAAAGCCCGTCGTCGCTAGCTCGTTACCGTCCCTCGATCGGGGATGCCGTGGCCCTCTCGGTGGACCGGATACCATCAACTTCGAATCGCTCCGGAGTATTCGACATTTCTCGCCCGCCCGCCGCTGGTGTCCGGATTCCTCGGAATAGTTATTGCACCCGTCAGAGTCGGGTGCGGGAGTCGATTACCTCTTGACTCAGAAATCAATCAGGCGGGTCTCCGTCGTGGGACTAGGCAAACTCGGCCTCTGCCTGGCTGCTGTACTCGCCAGCAGAGGTTTCGATGTAAGGGGAATAGACGTTGATCAAACGAAGGTTGACGCGGTCAACAGGGGAAGCCCTCTCGTCTATGAGCCCCGCCTCAAGGGGCTAATCAAGAGTAACGCGAAGAGGCTCGCTGCCACCACGAGGTACGACGGAGAGGTCGCGGATACAGACGCGACTTTCGTCGTTGTCCCAACCCCCAGCGACGGGTCGGGCGCATTCTCCCTCGAGTACGTTGAGCCTGTGATGGAGAAAATCGGCCTCGAACTGGCAAGCAGCAGGCGGTACCACCTCGTGGTATTGACGAGCACGGTGATGCCTGGCTCGATGGAGGGTGTGGTCAGGCCCGCGCTTGAGCGCGCTTCGGGCCGGGTGTGCGGGAAGGACTTTGGGCTCTGCTACAACCCGGAGTTCATCGCGCTCGGAGACGTTATTCGGGGATTGCTCGAGCCAGACTTCATCCTGATCGGGGAGTCGGACGGGAAGGCAGGGACCCTGCTAGCGGAGCTGCAGAGGCGCATCTGCCGCAACTATCCTCCCATCGAGCGGATGGAGTTTGTGAATGCGGAACTCGCGAAGATAGCCGTTAACTCATTCGTCACCATGAAGATAAGCTTCGCGAATACCCTCGCCGAGATGAGCGAGAGGATGGCCGGGGGGGATGTAGACAAGATAACTTCCGCGATCGGAAGAGACAAGAGAATCGGTCCGGGCTATCTTAGGGGCGCCCTCGGATACGGTGGACCGTGTTTCCCCCGCGACAACGTCGCCTTCGCCCGCTATGCTTCACGGGTGGGCGCGCAGGCTCTGATCGCCGAGGCGACGCACGGGGTCAACCTACATCAGCTGGAACGAGTTCTCGCCTTGGTTGAAAAGCTGGGGCTCGACCCCAGCACGAAGGTGGGCGTGCTCGGTCTGGCGTACAAGCCTGACACCAACGTTGTGGAGGAATCGCAGTCACTCCTTCTGGCGGAGCGTCTGAGCCGCCTCGGATACGAGGTCAACGTTTTCGACCCCGCAGCCATGGACAACGCAAGGGCCGTCCTGAGCAACTCGGTCCGCTTCGCCAGTAGCGCGGAAGAATGCGTGAGACGGAGCGACTGTGTCATCCTCGCCACACCCTGGAGAGACTTCAAGAAGCTCCCGCCCAGGAACTTCAGGGGAAAGAAAGTCCTCGACTGTTGGCGCTTCCTCGGAGAGGAGGTGAGGCGGTCATCGGAGTATTTTGGCGCGGGCATCGGCTCCGATTTCTTTGCTTGATCTCCTCAATTCTTTTAAGCTGAAGGAGAGCTAACCCGTCTGATGCAAATCACTTCCGATGCGCTCTCGCTTGACTACGCGAAGGTGGAGGTGGAGATAATTCGGTTTATCCAGAAGGTTGTGTCTGGTGCTCGGGCCAACGGCACCGTCGTGGGGCTGAGCGGGGGGATTGACAGCTCCGTCGTGGGCGCGCTATGCGTCCGCGCGCTTGGGAAGGAGAAGGTTGTAGGAATACTGATGCCTGCCTCTCACACGCCGAAGAAGGACATGGAGGACGCGAGAATTCTAGCCGAAGGTTGGGGCGTCAAGACCTTCGAGGTGAGGATAGACCCAATCTTCTCTGCCCTAGTGAGAGCCCTACCACTCCGGGGTGACGACAAAATCGCCAAGGCGAACGCGAAGGCGCGGATAAGGATGATCATAAACTACTACTTCGCGAACCGACTCGGGATGGTCGTGGCGGGAACGGGAGACAGGTCGGAAGATCAAATAGGTTATTTCACCAAGTGGGGGGACGGAGGGGTTGACTTCCTCCCCATCGCACACCTGTACAAGACGCAGGTGAGGCGGCTCGGAGCTCATCTCGGCC
Source organism: Nitrososphaerota archaeon (assembly GCA_005877365.1). Lineage (GTDB taxonomy): Archaea > Thermoproteota > Nitrososphaeria > Nitrososphaerales > Gagatemarchaeaceae > TA-13. Next base: position 1,215 of record VBPP01000023.1, on the reverse strand, counting down.
TGCCTAGGGTGGTGGTCGAGAAACCTTCTTCCCCCCAGCTCTGGCCCGGGCACAAGGCTACTGACGAAATACCAATCGATTACGGCGCCCTGGACCTTGTCCTCTACGGACTCCTCGACGCGAGGCTCCCCCCGCGAGAGGTGGCTCGGCAGACCGGGGTCGACTCTAAGGTCGTAGAGGAGGTTCTGCGCAGGCATCGGGAGTCCGCCCACAAGCGTTCCTACCCGCCTATGCTCGGAACCTGGTAGCGGAAGATTCGGAGACCGCCCGCGCCCCTCTGTGCCATTCAATCGTCCTCTGGAGGCCCTCCCTAAGGTCGACTTTCGGTTCCCACTCAAGCAGCCTCTTTGCTCTCGAGATATCCAGAGCCCTGCTAAAGGGCCCTTCCGGTTTCGTCTTGTCGAAGACAACCTTAGGATTGTGATGCGTTATCTCCAGAATCATCTCTCCGACCTTCCTTATCTTATACCTCTTATCCCAGCCGAGATTGACAGGGGTGCCGTCGAGGATCTTCTCACAAGCTAGGACTGAGCCGTTTACGATGTCGTCAACGTACGTGAACCCCCTCTCCTGATTCCCACTCCCCCAGATGACGTAGGGGTCCATCCTGTCCAAGGCCTTCTCTATGAGTGCCGAGATCGCGTGAGAGGTATCGAACTCTCCCATCCCGTAGACGGTCAGGTATCTGCACGCTGAGGTCTGCATCCCCTTCTCTCTGTTATAGACGATGCACTGCAACTCACCCATCAGTTTCGCGAACCCGTAGAGGTTGTCGCTGCTCTCCCAGCCGTCACCCGTGCTGAGTATGTCGTCTTCACTAAGCAAGTACTTCGGATTCTTCTGCAGCGAATCCGGGTAAACACACGCCGAGGAGCTGTAGTGGAACCTCTCCACTCCTGCCTCGTGGGCCGCATCGATCACGTTATGGTCGATTGCGAGCATCTTCGAACAATCCGCTTGGCGGGTATTAACGAACTCCCTACCTCCAAACACAGCACTCAGATGGAAAACTACGTCCGCTGACTGTGCGATGATCTGGAATCTTTGTTTGTCGACTTCGAGGTCGCAGATCTCCAGGGGAATCTCGTTTATCCCGTTCCTCCTGAATATCTCCTCCAGTCGCAGAACCTTCCTCTTCCACGCGAGCGACCCGCTCGCGAGCTGGAGTTTGTCCACGACTACGACGTCCGCCCCTAGCTCGAGTAGTCGGTTCAC
>VBPP01000022.1 GCA_005877365.1 Nitrososphaerota archaeon | reverse complement strand
GCCTTGGGATACGATACCGAGCCACGGAGGTCGCTTCTACGGCACGACGATCATTCCCAGGTACAGGCTCGCCCCCACCGGCACCTTCCTCGACAACGTCGTCTTCATCTCCACAGACACCGCGGCGAAGATGCTCACCTGGCAGGGCCTTCATCCGAACCAGGGAGACCCCGATTTCATGGCACCGTTGAGCTTCCGGCTGGGGCAGGCCAGCGCCATTTTCGTGAAGCTGGACGACGGCGTCAACCCCGACCTGGAAGTGCAGAAGATTCTGACAGCAGACCCCGACGTCCAGGCTTTCACGTTCAACGCGCTTGCTCACTCGGCCAATGTGCGTTTCGCCGGTCTTCTCTACCAGTTTGGAATCTCGGGGACGCTCGTCTGGGTTGGCTCGGTCCTGTTGGTGAGCGCGATGACGACCCTTTCCGTCAGAGAGCGCCAGAGGGAGTTCGGACTCCTGAGGTCGATCGGCGCAACCCGCTCTTTCATCCGGGGGCTGGTCCTCAGTCAGTCGGTAGTCGTAACGGGAACGGCAGGGGCCCTGGGGATAATCGGCGCTTACGCGCTCTTCAGTCTCTTCTACGCGAGGATAATCGCTGAGATAGGCGTATCATACATCTCTCCACCCCTGGAGGAGGTACTCGCCATCCTTCTCTCGGCGATGGCCGCGACAGTCTTCACCGGCATACTGGCGGCATGGTGGCCCGCAAGGGTCGCGAGCCGGATGGAGCCGTACGACGCACTGAGGCGCGTGAGGTAGGAAGAAAATTTCCCTGGGACTAGTTCATATAGCGGGGACTCCCGGAATGCGGTGTGCAGACCATCGAGGAAGACCTCTGTCCGTGTGGATCACGGCTGCCCTACAGGGACTGCACCGCACCTTTCCACCGGCCGATGGGTCAGCGCATAGCCTGCGACTGCGGTGACTGAGCCGCCCCTTCTCAGATCTTCGAGGCGAAACGGCTGACTGTCACATGATGGGACAGGTCGTCGTCCTCTGAACGCCAGCGACGCAGCAGCATTTCAGGACGCAGGTGGAGATGGCCTTGAGGTCGGGGCCTTCGCAGAGGCAGACGATGTCATATGGTCCGGTGACGATGTCCACCGAGGTGCACTTGCCTCCGCCAGCCCCTCTTCCGCGGATCTTCTCGGCTACTTCTTCTATCTTGGTCGGCTCGACCTGCATCAGGACATACGCTTTCATTAGGATTCCATGAAATTGGGTCTGATTTAAGCATCGTTGCTGGACTGGGGGAGATGCGATATTCCGATCACGTGGGCCCCTAGTCGGGCTACTTCGCCTTCAGCATCGCTGTAACTGCGTGAGCGACTTCGTCGTTGGCCTTCGCTCGCCTCCTCAGCTTCTCGGTGAAGCCGGCGAGCTCTTCGCGGGGGACGGTCACCACCATCTCGCTCGGCTTGATCCCGGTGCGGATCCTGTTCGTGATGCAACCGAGGCTCACTCCCACACGACCCTCGTTGTAGGCCATCGGTATCGAAGCGCAGGTGGGCGCGCCCATCAACCTCGGAGCACTCGCGGCTTCCCCCACGAGCATCGCCTGCTGGGGGTTGCAGACCATAAGCACCACGTCCGGTTCGAAACCTATCTTGTGAAGCGGGCCGTACGCCACGAAATTTGGAGCCTCGCTCATCCTCGGGACTCCGCCAAACTCCGAGGCGGGGAAGTAGCCGGTCTTGTCGAAGAGGGCAATATCCACACAAGCGTCAAGCGACACCTTCTCTGGCGCCAAGAAACCGTGAGTGAAGCTGCCGATGTTGCAGTTCGCGTGGTCCCTCTGGTCGGTATAGAAGGTATCCTTGAAGCCTCTTATCCAGAAGACGCAGCCGGCGGCAACGCTCTCTTTGTTCTTCTTCGCTCCCCGCGGAGGCGCGTCCACGAACGATATCGCCACTGGAGGGTTCTCGAGGCGCAGGAGTTGCATCAGCTCCGAACCAATCGCCTGGTACTCCCCCAAGTCCATTGGGTCTTTGATTACGAACGTGGTTTATTTAAGATGGGAAGTTACCGCAGCGTAACTGGACAACCGAGCAGTTTCGCGCAAAATTGGAATCGTCACGGTTGGCTCTCCGCGGGAGGGAGGACGATTGGACCGGATTGGGGCAGTCGTCGGAGGAATCATCGGCTACGTTCTCGGCCTCTTCTTCAAGAGTCTTGTTCCAATACTTATTCTATTCAAGTTACCGTCGTTTTATGAATATCTAGTGGAAACCTTCGTTCCAACTTCGGGAATCTCGACTCCTGAGTTCATCAGGTTCTTTACTGTCCCGGTTCCCTTTGCATGCTCGGTGGGGATTGGATTCGTGATGCTTAGAAGCATGGGTGAGGCGAAGACCGTAGCTCTCGCTGAAACCTAGATGCGCAAGAGCCCGCTCGCCACGACCCCGAGATGGCCCTCCTCGATGCCATATCGCGTCAAGGAGCGTATCCGAGGCTCGCTACAGCCAGAAGAAAAGAACCAGGCCACCGAGAGGAAGCTGACGCCTATCAGCCTATTGATGAGCTTCGATTCCCCAAGACCCCCTTGGAGAACTTCAAGCGCATGTCCTGTAACATCAATCCCGAGATCATGATGGGGATGACACGCCCCAGGGTGTAGAGCCCGAAGTACGCAACCACCGCGACCGGGTCGAGGGAAATGAGCGAAATAAAGACGATCGGTATTAGGATCGCCTTCTTGGCGGCCACTAGTGTTGGTGGTGGTTCTCCCTAATCTTGGCCTGGAGGGCCGCCTGCTTCGGGTATCCGATGAATTCGAGCTTGCCATCGATGAATATTGCGGGGGTGATCGGCACCCTGTACTTGACCGCGAGCTCCGGCTCCTCCGTTACGTCCATCACGCTCCAGGCAAGGTCGGGGACCTCTCCTTTCATTCCTTCAAGGACTGAGACGACCTTCTGCCTGATCTCGAGAGGGGTGCAGCACGATGCGATTAGAACTTCAACCTTCAACCCCGGTCACCACTGGGTGGCGAGCGGGATGTTCGCCTTCTTAGACCTTCCGCCGCTTTCTTTATCGTCGGATGCTCCGGAACCGACCGGAACCTGAAGCCACTTTTCACCCCAGCTATTCATGGCCTTGATGACTGTCCCGAGGTCCTTCCCCCGGCCTGTCAGGTGATACCAGACCTCGACGGTGTGCTCCCCCCTAACATCGCGAAGTATCATCCCCTCCTCGACCATGAACCTCAGGTTCTCGGTCAGCACCTTCGCGGACGCATAAGGAATGTTCCGCTTGAGCTCGCTGAACCTCTTCGGGCCGCACGAAGCGTACTCCGGTAACCTCAACCGCTGGGGTGTCCCTTCTGGATTATTTGTAGTTACCTTAGGTAACCATTGGCAAAGCTTGCGGCGGCTCTAGTCGAAGACAGACTCCCCCACCTTCCGCTGCACGAGGTCGTAGTCGAAGAAGGCCTTGAAACGTTCGTAGTCGATGTACTCCCAGAGTCTCCGAATCCTGTTTCCGTCAAACTCTACGAAGAAAACGCCGTAGTTGTGATACTTGCGGCCGTTCTTCGTCGCGAAGTCCTCCCAGCGGACGCACCCGAAGCTTCCGTCCACAATTATCTGCTTGATGTCGAACTTTATCCCCTCGGGGAACGCCGATTTCCCGAGTTCATCTATCGTCTTGAGAGCGTTGTTGACTCCCGCAAGCCTCGTGGTGCCGAGGAAGGTGTACGTGGTCGAGTCCGTCACGACACCGTCAAGAAGTTTCATGTTCCCGGTGTTGAACGCCTCTATGAAGTTCCTTAGGGCTCGCTTCTTCTTCCCTTCGGATGAACCCCCTGCCACGGGACGAATTGAGCTCGGTTCCAGTATTAAGCGTTCCAGCACGGCTCAGTCCTTGATCTGTGCCCGGAGTTCTGGTAGCTTGGAATCGAGATACGTGGTATCGAACCTCCCGTCCAGGAAGTCCTTGTCGTCGAAGATAACCCTCTGCAGGGGGATTGAGGTCTTCACACCCTCTATGACAAAGGCGGAGAGTGACTCCTCAACTCTCGAGATCGCCTCCGAACGGGAACTCCCCCAGGCGATCAGCTTCGCGATGAGCGGGTCGTAGTAGAAGGAGACGCTCGTCCCGACCTCAAGGGCATGGTCTACGCGGATGTGCTCGCCGTCGGGGATACTGAGCTTCGTAATCTTGCCCGGGGAGGGGATGAAGGTCTTCGGGTCCTCGGCGTAGATTCGCGCCTCGACCGAGTTGCCCCTCTGTTCGACTCCGTCCTGCTCGATCCCGAGGCCGTCGCCGCTCGCGACCCTGAGCTGCTGCTCGACGATATCCACGCCCGTGGTCATTTCTGTGACGGGGTGCTCAACCTGCAGCCTCTTGTTAATCTCGAGGAAGTAAAATTGCTCTTTCGATTCCTCGTAGAGGAACTCGAAGGTCCCGGCGTTGGTGTACCCGGTGGCCTTCGCCATCGCCTTGGCTGTGCGGAGGAGGTCTGTCCGTCGCTCCCGGGTGAGCGCGGGGGAGGGCGACTCCTCCACGACCTTCTGGAACCTCCTCTGCAGAGAGCACTCTCTCTCGAAGAGATGGACCACTCCGCCTTCGTCGGCAAGTATCTGGACCTCCACGTGTCTCGGCGCATCGAGCAGTTTCTCGGCGTAGACGTCTCCGTTCCCGAAGTAGAGCTTCGCCTCCCTCGAGGCCCCCTCCAGTGCCTCCTTGGCTGTCCGGGGTTCGGTCACCTTCCTGGTGCCCTTTCCGCCCCCGCCTGCATCAGGCTTGATCAAGATTGGCCCAAACTCGCTCAGGAGCTTCTCCAGTTCAACGGGGTCCCTGACCGGCTCGTACGCCCCGGGTATTGTCGGGATGCCGTTCTCCCGCGCGACCCTCCTTGAGTACGTCTTCGATTCGATTCTCTTCATCACGCTGGGGCTGGGTCCGACCCAGACGGCTCCAGCCTTCTCGACCGCCTCGGCGAATTGGTAGAACTCCGAAAGAAAGCCGTAACCCGGGTGCACCGCCTCCGCCCCTGTCCGGGTTACCGCCTCGCATATGTTTGCAATCGAAAGGTAGCTCTTGAGCGGGGGGGACTCGCCCACCCTTATCGATTCGTCTGCGAGCTTGGTGTGGAGAGCCCCGGCGTCCGCGTCTGAGTAGATCGCTACTGTCTCAACGCCGAGCCTCCTGCAGGTCCTTATGACTCTCGTCGCGATCTCTCCACGGTTTGCGATGAGGACCTTGGAGAACATGGCGGGAGATCTACGATTCGATCTCGGCGAGGGTCTGCCCGATATTCACTTCGTCCCCCTTCCTCACGTGAATCTTCCTGACCCTTCCCCCCACCTCGGCCGTGATCGCTATCTCCGTCTTCATCGACTGGAGGACGAGGAGCGTCTCGCCAGCCGAGACAGCCGCTCCTTCGGAAACGCTGACCTGGACAACGAGCCCGGCGGTCGGAGCAAGAATCTCGGTTGAAACCA
>VBPP01000021.1:4382-6937 GCA_005877365.1 Nitrososphaerota archaeon | reverse complement strand
CCTTGCGGGCGCTTCAGCCGACTTCATCCTACGCTTCGGGGGGGGACTGCTGGTCGGTCTCGCAGTAGCCATGGGGGCGTCGATGCTGCATAGATTACTCACCGAGAGAATGTCGGAGCTGATACTGACCATAGCCACAGTTTACGGTTCCTATGCCGCGGCGGCCGCCATCGGGGCCTCCGGGCTCATAGCCGTCGCGGTCGCTGGCCTCTACTACGGAAATACAGTGATCTCGAGACAGGTCGATGTGGCCGCGGAGTTCGTCAAGTCCTTCTGGAACGTCTTGGCCTACTTAGCCAACACATTAGCCTTCCTCGTCATCGGGCTGAGCACGAACGTGGGTGAGCTTCTCGGAGGGCTCGGCGCAACAGCGGTGGCCTACGTGGCGGTAATAGCCGCGCGATACATCTCAGTCCAGGCGATAATGGGGCTGCAGCCGATCGCTGGGGAGAAGTTCGAAAACTCCTGGCGCAACGTCGCTCTGTTGGGTGGGATGCGAGGGGCACTATCGATCGTCCTGGTTGCGTCAGTCCCCACCACCGTCCCCGCCAGGGAACTAATCGTCACGATGACGCTCGGGGTGGCCTTCCTCTCGATAGTGCTTCAAGGACCGCTCCTTACTCGCTACACATCGAGAGTATTCAGAGGACGCTAGCGCACTCACACCAAGACTCTCTCTCGCGCGCGGAGTCCAATTCAAATCGCAATCGCATATATCCCCAGTCTCAGACGAGGTGAGTAGGATGTCGTTCGAGGAGACGATGCGCCTCGCCCAGCAGAGAGGATTCTTCTTCAAGGCGGCCGAGTCTTATCCCAACTCCCCCGCCGGGTTCTGGGATTACGGTCCCCTCGGCGTCTCGCTGAAGAACAAGTTCGTTGAGTTGTGGCGGAGGCTGCTTGTGAAGAAGGATGGGATGGTCGAGATCGACGGGGCCCAGATACTCCCGAAGGCGGTCTTTGAAGGGTCGGGGCATCTCACAGGCTTCACCGACCCCATCGTCGAGTGCAGCAACTGCCACTCTGTCTACCGGGCCGACAAGCTGATCGAGGAGAAGACTGGCAAGATTACGCCGGAGAAGCTCTCGGACAAAGAGTATGACGAACTTCTGGCGAAGAACGCAGTAAGATGCCCCAACTGCGGCTCGAAGCTCTCGGGGACGAAGAGGTTCAACATGATGTTCAGGGTTGGCGTAGGCGCGCTGGGGGAGGACGCCTACCTCAGACCGGAGACCTGCCAGACGATCTTCGTCGATTCTCCGCTTCTCTTCAAGACGCAGAGGATCAAGCTTCCAATCGGGTTCGCTCAGTACGGCAAGTCGTTCAGGAATGAGATTGCCCCCAGGCAGGGGCTGGTGAGGCTGAGGGAGTTGAACCAGGCGGAGGTAGAGGTCTTCTTCAACCCCCGAACGGCCGAAGGTGTGGAGAAGTTCGGGAGCAAGCTGAGCACTTCGCTAAGCGTCCTCCTCCCCGACGGGTCGAGCCGAAGGGTCAGCGTTGCCGAGTCCATCGAGTCGGGGTCGATCCCGAACAGGCTCATCGGGTACTATCTCGCGCTTGTCGAGGAGTTCTATGAGACGGCCGGGTTGGCCCCCGAAAAGATTCGGTTTCGAAAACTTTCAGACAGGGAGAAGGCCTTCTACGCCGAGGTAGCCTACGACCTTGAGGTGAAGACAACGATAGGGTGGGTCGAGTTGGTGGCCTGCAACTACAGGGGAAGTTACGACTTGAGTGGGCACGCTCGGGTTAGCCGGACCAGCTTTGAGGTGGACGATGCGGGGGAGAAGCTCATCCCACACATCTTCGAGCTCTCCATGGGTGTTGACAGGAGCCTCTACGTCCTCATCGAAGACGCTCAGCGTGTTGAGGGAGGCAGGACTTATCTCGCCCTCCGCCCCTTCCTCGCTCCTCTCCAGGTCGGGGTATTCCCCCTTGTCAGCAAGGCAGGGATCCCCGAAGAGTCGAGCCGCATCTTCCTGAAACTCAGGGAGAGGTTCGATACCTTCTACGACGAGGGGGGGTCGATAGGGAAGAGGTACGCCCGGGCCGACGAGGTGGGCACTCCCTTCTGCATCACGATCGACTTCCAATCGCTGAAGGACGGGAGCGTAACGATAAGGAGCAGGGACACAAAGTCACAGGAGAGGGTGGCGAGTGAAGAGCTGGAGAGAAAGCTTGGGGAACTCATGCGCTGGCCCCCCATTCAATGACCCATCAGGAGGAGGATTGATATCACAGAGGCCAGGGCACCGGTCACGCTGCCGAGGAGGTTTACGATATTATTTTCTACGAAGGGAAACCCCCCCGTTCTCCGCGTCGGCTCGCCGCCACAGTGAGTCAGGTTCTCTACAGGCTTCCCGCAGACGACGCAGAACCCCTTCCTCTGGATGGTAGCTCCGTAGAAGCTGTCCGCCACCGACCCGACCAAGCCCCCGGCAAGGGCTGCGACGAGAGGAGCCAGAAGCCCCGGAAGGATTCCGAGCAGGGAGGCCATCACCCCTATCACGAGGGACGCGAAGAAGGCCCCGACGAAGCCGAGAGGAGTCACTCCCCCCGAG
>VBPP01000021.1:0-4176 GCA_005877365.1 Nitrososphaerota archaeon | reverse complement strand
GCGTGAAGCCGACGCCGAGAGTGAAGAAGACTGCGACGATGATGAACCACCCCAACCCGCCTCCGACGATGATGGAGTAGCCCACGGCGACACTCGCGAGAAAGCCCCTGCCGTCGAGTACCCTGAGCAGGATGGCGGCGAGCGCGAAGAGGACCACGACGGCCAGCATGACGAGTGCCAGTGTGAGGTCGAGTTGAATCAACCCGGATGGCGGCGAGTGGGCGATGAAGTAAAAAGGTTGCCCGCTAAATTCCCTTTAGCGAGGAGATTATCTCCTCCTCGCTCCGAGAACCCGAGAGCGCCAGTATGATTCCCTCCCTCTTGGCCAGCTCGAGCGCGAGCGGGTCCAGCTCTCTAGGACCGTGAATAACGACCATCCTCGGTTTCAGCGGCGAGGCGCGGATTGCAACCATGGGGCTTCGGCCTGTCCCCACCTTCGTGAATACCAGAGCTCTCTCGGTCGTGGCACCGAATATTCTATAGAAGTCGTATCCCGAGAGCGCGTAGATCGTCTTGATGCTGTCGACCACTGTGTAGCCGTACAGGTTGACGAACGACTCGTCCCCTGTCAGGAGGCGGCCGTCGACTGCGCGCAGAATCTGGGAGGCCTTCACGGGGGTCTGAAATTCTCCTATCGCGAGTATCGCGGCTTCCCGGTCGTTGGAGACGAGTTTCGAAACGACCCTCCCCTTCGACTCATCGAGTCCGACGAGCGCCTCGATGTACCTTCTCACGAACAGGACGCCCGGGGAAGGCCTGCGCCCGCTCTCGTAATCACTGAGAACGGAAGGCGATATTCTCATCTCTTTCGCGAGGAGCACCTGCTTAATCCCCAGCTTCTCTCTCCAAGCCTTCAGAGCCCTGCCGGGGTCGCTACTTGCGACGACGTTCCCGGCTATCTTGGCGAGGGCGTCGGTGTTTGCCGCCTGCAAGAGAGTTTGGTTTTTGGCGGACTCGATTTAAGCTTTTGACGAAGTCAATTCGGACTGGTCACCCTATCGCTCCTTTGCTAGAATAGCATGATTTTCTGCTACTCCACCATTCGCTGAAGGTCGAGGTCGCCAAAGAATCTTCGCGTAACTCCCGAAGAGGGCGAGTCGAATGGGTTAACGCCGATGACGAGCGGTAGGTTGTTGGCGGCGTGGCCAAGCAGGAGACACGTGTGAGGCGGGAGGGTTCTGACTATCGCCCTCACAGTCTCGGCGTCGACCATCGAGGCCTGGGAGACGAGCGAGAGGTCAGCCTCGTTGGAGAAGTTGTAGAGGAAGATGTTATCGACCTGGCGATAGATCTTCTGGTCGATCGCGTCCGGCTGATTGGTGACGAAGATCGAGAAGACCCCGAAGTGTCGCATCCTGGTAATAAGATCCTCCCAGTAGGTCTCCCTTAGGTACAGGTGGGCCTCCTCCGCCAGGAGAAAGACAGGGGGGATCGCCCGCTGCTCGAGGAGCTCCACCAGTTTTGACAGAATCATCTCCACGACCATCCTCCGGTTCAGGGGGGAAACTCCACCGAGGGAGAGAACTAGCGCCGCCCCCTCCTCTCTCGAAGCGAAGAACTTCTCGAGGTCAAACTGCCTTTCAGGGGAGTCGGTGAAGAGACCTGACGACAGGAGGGTATGATAGCGAGCGTGCATCGCGTCTCTCACTAGCTCATTGCACCTCCACTGTTGTATGGCTTCCTCGAGTCCTCTCATACTCAACTCTCCTCTTGACTGGATTGACTCCCAGATCTTGACGAACTCCCTCAGCGAGGTGCCCGGCATCTCGAGCGAGTGGGTTAACAAGGAGACTACCGCGCGCAGGCCGACCGAGGAGAGGCTGAACCTCAGCTCTCTCCCAGGCCTCAGAACTACCACCTTCCCCGCGACTGAGGACTTCGTGCCGTCCTCCCTCAACCCGACGGTATCATACTCATCGTTGAGGTCGAAGACCAAGCTGTAGGCACCGTACTCGAGCAAACCCCTGAGTAACATCTTGGCAAGGTGGGACTTCCCCGACTCCTTCCTCCCGGTAATCACCGTTATCCTGCCGTCGAGTGCCTCAGCGGCAAGAGAAAAGTCGAAGGAAGAATCGACCTTCCCCACTTTAATCTTCCTTCGGCCGAGCGTTGCTATGCTGGACGAGAGCTCGTTCACCATAATCCTAGAAATCTTCGAGTTGGCTCTCGACGGGACCCAGTCGATACGTGGGGATAGCCTACCCTTCTCGATGGTGCCACGCGCCTTGCAGACCAGAATCCTCATGTCCCTGATTAGAGTCGAGACGCTCGAGAGGTCCAACGGGTCCTCCACCACTCCTTGGGCTGAAGCCGAAAGGACCTCCTCTCTCGCTATCTCTTCTTCTATCCCCTCTACGTCGAGGTACCTTTCGTCGTAAATCTGAAGGACCAGCCTTCTCGCGCCCTCGCTCACGAGGATATAGTCGCCGACTCGTACGTTCTCCTTCGACGCGGCCACAAGTATGTTGTCAGCCTCCTTCTTCAGAATTCTTATTCTCACGCGCCCCCGTTGAAGCCCCCGAGCGCGATCCTCCTCAGCGTGATGGTGGGAACTCTCCTTAGCCTGAACCTCCTAGTGACGAGTGCCTTGATCGCCTCACCGTCAGCCTTGGTGAAGACGGACAGATGGTGGGCGAGCTTCAGGGACTCGGGATAGCCGGCAGGAAAGGCGTCGTTCCAGAGTACCCTGCCCAGCGTCTCGCGAACCTCTTCCTTCGAGTTCACCAAATCGAGTCGGAACACGAGGCCGTCCGTGCAGAACTTCGCGAGCAGCGTAATGACAGGTCCCTCGTCGAGGACGTGATACGTGGCGCCCCGCGCTCTGCTAAGGGAGCCGACAGCCCCTTCAGAGAGAATCAGGTTGCTCGACTTTGAGAAGCCGATGAGGCAGTTGTTGCGCGCGCGTGGTGACGGGAGTGAACCAGAGAACTGACCGAATGGATGCTTCAACGAGCCGTCGGCCATGACCACCACCTCCTCCTTAGAGGAAAGAAGAGACTCAATCACCCGCCTCTCGATCTTGTTCCGTATCGCCCTCTCTGCCACCGAATGGTCGGAGATTAGGGCGTCGAGTTCAAGCGAAGTCACTTCGGCTCGTATGCCCGTGACGCCGCTGCGTGACACATAAATCAGAACGGGACCCAGCCTTACAAACCTCCTGACCATCCCCTCGTAAGAGATCCCCACGGCTGCCCTGGCCGCATACAGCGCCCCGTCCGAGGTCTCGCCGACGAGTACACAACTCGAGTCGACCGACGCGACCAGTCGCCCTTCTTTGATTGGAAATATGCACCCAGGGACTACGGCCGCGTCGACCTCTTCGAAGTAGGGATACAGCTCCCTTCCGTATCTGCTGAAGATGAAGTGTCGGCCCGATAGCTCTCGTTCGGCACTGATCGCCAGCTCCTCGTATCCCTGCCTCAACTCCTGCGCCACGGAGTCGAGAAGCTCGATGGTGTCACTCTCGGGTAGGGCCCGGATTGAGATGGCCATCTTGCGCAAGGGCTATTGTGGGAACAGTAAATAAGTATTGCGCATGAGCAACATGCACAATATCTATAGGGGGGACACTGTTTCATTGCCCGTTCGACTTGGTGAGAGCCGTCCTAATCCGGCAGGAAGATTCTCAATCCGTAATCACTTCAAATAATGGCAACTTGGACAACAAGCGCAACAAGATAGAGTTGTCCGACACTGGGAAGCAGCCAAACGTGACCATCAGGCTGAAGCGGGGTGCGTGGGAGATAGAGATCATCACGCAGCAGGACCGAGTGCAGCAGGCCGTGGAGAGCGTGTTGGCTGGGATGGCATCGAAAGAGCCCGTCCTAGCGGAGTCTCACCAGGCGGGTCCAAATGAGAGGAGGGGCGAGACAAGCAGGGGAGTCATCACAACGATGTGGAAGGAGGGATGGTTCGCCACACCCAGAGCCCTGGCAGAAGTCCATGAAGAGATGAGCAGGCGCGGCTACCATTACGACAGGACAGCGGTGTCGCACACCCTTGCCGACCTCGTCAGAGAGGGCTCCCTGTTCAGAGAGGGGAGCATGAGGACCTACAGATATGTCCAGAAGTTCCCGTTCAAGGGTCAGGCCGGAGCTTCTTAGAGAGGCATTATGCGAATGTGGAAGATGATGAAGGAACCATTCGAGTTCAGTGGTCCTTAATCGGTTCAATCGC
>VBPP01000020.1 GCA_005877365.1 Nitrososphaerota archaeon | reverse complement strand
TGTCTCAGTACGCCTTCTACAGAGACGTCTACAAGCCGAACAGGGCTTCACTAGTGGAGAAGTGGTCGGGGCTGGTGGACGCGCAGGTCAAGAAAGAGAAGACGGCGGGAAGGCCTTCCAGACCGTGAGCGTCACTCCACCTCTTTCTCTTTCTTCGACTCTTCGCCGCAGCATCCGAGGCCGCAGCACGAGCAAGGGCAGCAACAGAGCAAGGCTTTCACCTCTCCCCGTTCACTTATCTTCGGGGTTCTTATTGACTGACCTTCGTCTGTAGTTTCCGTCGACCTTCTCCAGAGCGCCGTAGACCGAGAGTCGGCGGAGAATTCTCGAAAGAACCTCCTGATGCAGCCCGGACCGCTCCCTTATCTTCGAGAATGAGAGCGGCGTCCCGCTCTCGCAGACGGTACCGCAGATGACCTCCTCTCTTGGAGTCAGCTGGAGGCAGTCTCCGCTGTCACAGTCTAGCGTGTCACAGCAGGCCGTCTCCAGGGGAATCATTGCAGCATTCGAAAAGTCGGCCCGCCTATTTATTGACTAGCCCAAATCAGTAGCCACTCTTCACCAGACCCGCATAATCGAAGACCATCACGCCGTCGCTGTTGTTCAGGGCGTACTGAAACTGCCTCTCGTAGTCGGCCTTGCTCGCGGTCGCGAAGACTCCCACACTCGCGATGATCCCATGGCGGATGAAGCCCTGGCTTCCCGCCGCATAGGTTTCGAGAACTAGTATCTCCGGCTTCAGAGCGAGAGAGGCGTTTGTCGTGGTAATCGCCGTCACCCCCGAGCGGTAGCCAGCCTGAAGGTTCCCAAAGAGGCTCTGCTGTGAGGCGGAAGGCAGGGTAGACATGTCCAGGCTTATCCCGTCCTCCCCGAGACCGTAAATCGACTGCGGCAGCGTCTGCGAGGCACTCGTGAAGTAGAGCGCGAAGAAGATTTTCAGACCTTGGGAGTGGGCGTCGGTCACGAACCCCCCCAATTCGCTCCCGCTGAAGAGGAGGTTTCCCGCCCGGTAGACCTGAAAGAAGACCGTCTTGAATCCATGCGACCTGGCGGTGGAGAGCATCGCCGCGAAGTTTGATCCGTCGACTACCCCATTTCCCTGATTCACGTAGAGGATGACTGGTTTGCCGGCATTGCCAGGAGAGAGACGAAGGTAGGCGGAGTACAACAACAAGAGCCCTAGGGACGCGGCGCTGAGAGCCGCGATGAGGTAAGACTTTCTTGCTCGGGAGCCGCGTCTCCTACCTCTCTTCAACGAAGTGACGAACTCACCGGTCTCTAATATAGAAAGCGAGGCAGAGCCTCCTTCTGATTAGAAGCGGGACGAAGGGCGCCGACCTATGGGCGGTTGAGCTCGTTCCTAATCCTGCTTGCTATCTCCTTAAGCTCTTCAGGAGTGAACTTCTTCCTCTCCATGAACCTCCCCTTGTCAGCGAACTTCACTGGTATCACATGAACGTGGACGTGCGCCACAACCTGATTGGCGGCCTCCCCGTTGTTCTGGACGAACCTGAATCCATCCGCGTGCACGGCCGAGACTACCGCCCTCGAAATCCTTGAAGCGAGCATGAAGAGCTCCCCTATCTCCGACTCATCCATCTCCCAGATCGTCTCTCCGTGTTTCTTCGGGCATACCAGAAGGTGACCCTCCGAGAACGGCGCGATGTCCAAGAAGGCTATGTGATCTTCGTCCTCATAGACGATATTGGAGGGCTGCCTATGCTCGACGATCCCGCAGAAGACACACCGACCCGCCGCCGATCTCGCAGACTTGCGCTCTCTCTCTGAGTTCAACCCTACCACGCTTCCAACCTTCGATGACTCCAAAAGTTTCCCGGTGAATAGTCACGAACCCAGTTCGTAATATCTTTTCAGGGTTTGTTCGTCTAGCCTGATCAAAGAATGATGTCTTCTAGCCCTTCTCCCGAGGTTGAGTTGAAGGAGTGATACAGGTCGCCTGGGAAAACCTACCGCTGCAAGCCGGAACGCGAAGGGAAATCCACTTCGTTTCATCTCTTCCCGCACGTCCCGAGTGACCCAAGCAACGGCATTCGCGAAGACCTTCCCCTTGTACGCGAAGAGAACCGAGTACGGTCCTCCCTCCTTCATCGGTTTCGCGAGTCTCCAGTGCCAGAGTGGGTTGGGCTTCTGAGCTCTCGACTTCAGCTCATCCGCTATGCTGACCTTCGGGTCTGCGTACTTGGGCGAATGAACCAGAATCCACCCGAGCCTGAACCGGTCGGTGCGCCTCACGAGATGACCTCTTACCCCCACTTTAAAACGCGGTCGCTTTAGGCAGCTCTGTGCGAACCGAACTATATTCACAGGTAGCTAAGAAGGTCCTCAAGGACTCCCTACATCTGAAGAAGGGTGAGACTCTTACCGTGGAGACTTGGAACAACGGTCTCCCCTTCGCGCGGGAGGTCGTGAAAGAGGCTAGACGCATCGGATGCATCCCGATCACTCTGCTGGAGGACGAGGACGCCTTCCTCGACGGGGTGAGAAACGCCTCGAGAGAAATCGTCGGCTTGATGGGCAAACAGGAGTACGCGATGCTTTCCGGAAGCGACGGTTACGTCTTCATCCCGGGGCCTCCCCTCGGCACCTACAACCGGAAGATCACGCGTCAGGAGTATATCGACTCCACGAGGTACAACGATTCATGGTACAAGGCGGCGAAGAAGGCTGACCTCAGAGGCGTCAGGCTGACCTTCGGGTACGTGGGGCGAGATATCGCGAGGTTGCTCGGTAGGAGCGTAGAGGATGTCGTTGAACACCAGCTGAGGGGGTCCCTCGTTAGCTTCGAGAAGATCGCGAGGAAAGCCAAGGAAATCGCGAAGCCGATGGAGGAGGAGGGGGCGTACGCCACTCTCGCCTCCGACGGAATGAAGCTGAACTTCGAGTTGAAGGGGGGGCTCGAAATTCAGGACGGAATCACAGACCGTGAAGACCTCGAAGCCGGAAACAACGTCTGCTATATCCCTCCGGGCTACGTGGAGAAAGAAGTGAGACCGTCCTCTGTTTCGGGGCGAGTCAAACTCTCGCCGTCACTCACAAGGTTCGGAAGGCTCGAGGACGCGACGCTCGAGTTTGAGGACGGCAAGATCGTCACATGGACGAGCAGGGCTTCACCTGGCGTACTCACAAAGCTGGCCGAGGTCCTGCCCCAGAGGAGCCCAAAGCTCGCAGCTCTCGTCGTTGGTTTGAACCCGACGATGAAGTTCGGGTTCGGTCAGGACAGATTCCCCGCCGGATCAGTCAGTCTCCTCCTCGGTTTCACGGGAATTCTTCGAAGAGCGAACCTCGAGGTGGGCGGCAAGACTGTGGTGAAGGATGGGAGACTGAGCTGAAAAACGGAGAGACGAGGAAGGACTAAAATCCCACTATCCAGGGAATCGCAATAATGTCAGGAAGCGCGGCTACGATCGAAGAGCTAGGAATCGAGCACATACCGGAGGACCGGAGACACGGGTCAGCTGGTCGGGTCTTCACGCTGTGGTTCGCGGCTAACCTCACGATAGCCGACTACGTGATTGGCGTCCTCTGCGTCCTGGCCTTCGGCCTGACGGTGTATCAATCCATCCCTGTCCTGATACTTGGAAACGCCCTCGGCGGGCTCACGTTGGGTCTTTCAGCCGCGATGGGACCAAGACTAGGATTCCCTCAGATGCTCTCTTCGAGGAGTTCGTTTGGGAGACGGGGGAATTACCCTCTGGGGGGCTTGAACTGGATAAGCACCGTCGGCTGGTTCACTGTGAACACCATACTCGGTGGCGAGGCCGTGCTAGCTATCTGGCCGTCATTCAATTTTTACGCGGCCATGGTTCTGCTCGTCGCTCTGCAGGTGATAATCGCCGTCTACGGCCACGACTTCATACACCTCTTTGAGAAGATAATGTCTCTTATCCTGGGGGTCCTCTTCCTGGGCGTCCTCCTCCTCGGGCTCGCCCGACTTGATGCTGCCCTCTCATTCGTCCCAGCCAACGGTTCAGCCGCTGCCGCATCGTTTGGGTCGATAGGCGTCGTTCTTGCCGTTTCATTCTCATACATAATGGCCTGGTCCCCTTACGCGTCGGACTACTCAAGGTATCTGCCCGTCTCGACTTCAGGGAAGAGGGTCGCACTGTACGCGTTGATCGGGGGCGCTACCGCCTCC
>VBPP01000019.1 GCA_005877365.1 Nitrososphaerota archaeon | reverse complement strand
TCTCGAAGAAGAGTCGATTGCCCGTCGTGTGCCTCACCTACAACGAATCCCGCGGAATAGAGCGGGCGATAAAGCATCACTTCGCCGAGAGCGGGAAGAAACTTGCGAGTTACAGGAGCCTCGGCGACAGGCACCCAGTGAAACTGAGGTCGGGGTACCGGGTCTACGTGAGGGCGAGTGGAGTCACTGACCGGGAAGCTGAAGAGGCGCTGAACCTCTTCACTCTTCAGGGGTCAATACCCGAGCCCGTGAGAGTCGCGAAGCTGCTCGCTAGGGCCGTTGGAGCTTGACGCCGGGATTCATGAGCCACTTCGGGTCGTAGATCTCCTTGATCTGCACCATCAGCTCGTAGGTCTCGCGGTACTGCTCCTTCACGTATTCCGCACGGAGAAGGCCGTCGCCGTGCTCCCCGGTGATTGAGCCACCCATCTTCCAGACCTCTTCGAAGCAGTTCCTCATTATCTCCCTGTGGAGTTTATTGTCACGGCCGTCGCTCACGTCGAGGAGAGGTCTGACGTGGAGGTTTGCGTCTCCCGCGTGCCCATACGAGATGAACTCGAGGCCGAGGTCGGCGAAGCTCGTCTCCAGGAAGGCGAGCATGCCTCTTAGCTTTCCCGGCGGGACCACGAGGTCCTCTATTCCCGGTACGGGATACCTATTCCCACTCCTCATTTCACCAGCGATGGTGAGCGTGAGGTCGCGCGTCTCCCAGGCCTTGCTCATCTCTCCCGGATCCGTCAGGAGGAATGGGTCGAACTCGGCCAGTTTCTCGTTCGATGCTATCTGTTCAAAGGCTCTCTCGAGCTCCGACTCATCCTTGCCCTCGATCTCGGCGTAGACCAGGTACCCCTTCTGCGAGCCTGGGAACTGCCTGAGTAGGTCTCCTCTCCTAGCCTTGAGAAATATCGACTTGTCGAGAAGCTCGACGGCGCTCGGTTTCGAGACTCTGAGTTCTTCCACGACAACCTCCAGGTCTTTCAAGGAATCGATGCTGACGACCATCAGACTACGGAGGGGTGGCCTCCCCCTCGTCACGCAAGTTATCCGGGAAATCAGACCAAGCGTTCCTTCCGAGCCGACGAAGAGCCTCGGTAGGTCGAAGAGCCCATCGTGGATGAGCCTCTCGAGCCGATAGCCTGAGGAGTTCTTGGTCGTCTTTGGTCTCTCCTGAAGTACCGTCTTCCAGTTCTCCACCATCAGGTTTGCTACCTTCCTGGTGGAGCCATCGCTGTGTAATGCTTCATCGAGCGGTAGGGCCTTCACGACTCTTCTCCCCTCCTCAGGAAGGAAGACGGTCAGTTCCTTGACATACTCGAGGGTGGAACCGTACTTGAGTGTCCTCGCCCCGGCTGAGTTGTTACTGACCATCCCTCCGATGCTGCACGCCCTGTAGCTCGAAGGGTCGACCGGCATCCAGAGGTTCGATTGTTCTAGCGTAAAGTTCAGGTCGGCCTTGATGACTGCGGGGGTGCATTGGAATTCTCTTCCCGAGATCTGGACCTCCTTCTGACTTTGCACGACTACATATCCGCTCCCCACTGACTGGCTAGGGATCGAGGTACCGGAGCCGCGAGGTGTTATCGGAACTCCATCGCGATTCGCCCTCCGAATGACTTGCAGGAGGTCGCCTTCGTCTTCGGCGACGAAGACGGCTCGCGGCTCGATTGTGCGGATCCCGGCGTCCTTGGAATACTCAGACAGCGCCTTCTTCTCGGTTAGTATTCTCAATGATTCAACCAACCAAGAAAGCAGGCTTCACGGAAAAGTGTATCTCTGGAGTTACGGGCTCGGCTTGACTACGACAGTGCCGTGCATCCATCCGTGATAGGCACAGGAGTAGGGGTAGGTTCCCGGGGCGGTGAAGGTAAACGTGTAGCTCATTCCTGGATTGAGGTTCCCGCTGTTGAAGGCTCCACCCATTGAACTCGCGGTGTGTGGCGATCTGTCGTCGTTTGTCCAGGTCACCGTGTTGTTCACTCCGAGGACCACATTAAAGTTATCGGGCGAGAAACCAGCCAAGGACATGTTCGATGCTGCCCCTTTTAGGATCGTTACGTTCACGTTCTTGATTGGACCCTGCTGAGTCGAAGTGGTGGCGGTTCTGCTCGTTGTACTCGTTGAAGTCAGGGTCGTGCTGGTTGACGTCGCGACCAGTGATTTCGAGCTTTCTCGGCTTGATTCAGCGTTTGTCGAGCTGGAGCTCCGAAGCTGCCCGGACCCGAGTTCTAAATATCCAGCCGCGGCAGCAACAATCAGAACCAAGGCCACCACGGCGGTCGTGACGAAGCTGCGCCTCATGCCAGATTCTGAAAGGGGAGCGGTTTTCAGCTCCCCGCTGCTACAACGATGATGGTCCCGCGCATCGTCGTGGGATGAACTGAACAGAAGTATTCGTACGTACCCGGGGTTTTCAATACGAATGGGCCCTTACTATCGCCGGCGTTGAAGACTCCGGTATCGAAGACTGCCTGCCCACCGACCGTCGTCCGCGCCGTGGCCGTGTGAAAAGTACCGACCCCACCCTGAATGTCAAGGTTGGAGAAAATCACAGAATTGTTGGTGCCGATGACGAGCCTTACCGGGTTCGGGGCGAAGGCGTCGGTGGTCTTCGTCGCGGCACCGACCGTGATGTTGATTCTGACCGTCTTGATGTTCGACGGGGTAGTAACCGTGCTACTAGATGGGGTCGTTATGTTCGGGGCGATCGCGAACTGATAGTAACCGAGGACGCCGACCGAGGCGACAATCAAGACAGAAACGATAATCCCGGCAGCCGTGGAACCTGCCTTGCTCATTGGATTCCTTGTGTAAGCCCACGAGCCAATAAGGTATTAAACGATTTCTCGGTGAAGAAGACTCTCATCTCTGAGGGTGTAAGGTTAAAAATGACTGATGGAAGGTGTTACCCCCGTGGGCAGCGAAGAGAGCAAAGCTGGTGAGAGCCCTCCATCTGATACGAGTGGACGGACCGGAACTGAAGAAGAGAGAAAAAAAATGCGTGAAGCCGGTCAGATGCGCCCCGGCGGGCAAGTTGTTGTGTTCCCCTCGAAAACAGCCGGTTCCTCTTCTTCTTCGTATGTCCCACCGCCTCCACCGACTCCCCAGAAGATAACTGCAGGCAGGAGGAGGTTCGTCAGATTCCTCGTGGGGGTGGGTGCGTTGCTCTCCCTCGCGCCCTATGTTCCCTGGGGTACGTTTCTCTCAAAGTCGGTTTCCGCGGGCAAGGGATATGTCAGGCAGCAAATTACCGTCGATAACCTGTCCGAGTACCACGCCGCCGCGGGACGGAAAGTCAACGTGAACGACCTGACGACCTTCCCCCCGAACTCACACTGGGTCATCACCTACCCCACCTCGGACGATCTCGCACTAGACACCCAGAACAAGGATACCTTTGTGAAGTTTGAGCTGATTCGCCTTCCGACCGAATTAGGAGGCGACGCAAAAGACGCGACCGCCTTCGTTGCCTTCAGCAAGGTCTGCGTCCATCTATGGTGCAGCCCGAACTACAATCCGGACCAGCCTACTAACCCAAACGAAAATGGGTACAAACCCAACCAGTCTAAGCACGAGCAGTACGAATGCCCGTGTCACGGTAGCATCTACAAAGTGCCGCAGGGGCTGGCGATAGACGGACCTGCATCTTTTCAGGCACCGCCGACGAACGCGATCCCCATGCTCACCCTCTCGACTGACAGCAACGGCTTTCTCATGGTAGAAAAACCATTATGGGATGTAAATCATAACGGAGTTTTGGGATATGGGAGATACGTCCAGCAGTAGTAAGAACCTAATCGAGAAACTCTACGACTGGCTTGTCGCGGGACTCGACCGCACAGTCTACATGGGTGTCAGGTACACATTTAACCTTCCTCGTCCTCGGAATCACGGGAGGCATCCTGATGATCTACTACCAACCGACCCTGCCAGGATGCGGGAACACCACCTGCGCCTTCCAGAGTGTGGAGAGAATCAACAACACGGTGCCCTTCGGCTGGCTCTTGAGGAATATCCACTACACCGCATCGAACGCCATGGTGCTCCTCGCGGTTCTTCATCTCTACTACCAATACTTCAGCGGTAGGTTCAAGATCAAGAACGAGGTTCTCTGGGTGACCGGGGTGATCTTTGGACTAATCACCGGGATTGAGGCATACACAGGGTACGACCTAATCTTCAACCAGAGAGCTGGCCTCGCAATTGAAATCGGAGCCTCTCTTGCCAATGCCTCTCCCGTTATCGGAGCCCCGCTAAGGCTCGCGACTTTCGGCGCAGGCTTCGCTGACTTCATCCTCAGGTTGTATTCTGCTCATGTGTTCATCCTTCCTATGGTCATGCTGATCCTCGTCTTCATTCACTTCCCTAGGTACCTGGTCTTCGACATCCCGGTCGTCTCGGTCGTGGTGGGAGGGCTTTTCATGATTGCTGGGGTGTTCCCTGCCGAGCTCGGCGTGCAGTACAACCCCGGGCTGGGTCGGCTGACTATCCCCGAGTGGTACCTCACCGCACTCTACGCCCTCCTGAGGACGGAGTACGACAAGTTCGTGATGGGTGGGTTGATGCCAGCCCTCCTCGTTCTCATGGCCATTGTCGTTCCTTTCGTTGACACCTCCAAGAAGCTGAGCTGGAAGGACAGACCGTTCTTCACCGCTCTGGGGTTGACTAGTATCAGCCAGATAATCGTGACGACGGGCTGGGGCTTCTACGTCAATC
>VBPP01000055.1 GCA_005877365.1 Nitrososphaerota archaeon | reverse complement strand
ATCTCCAGAGCATATAACGGACTAAGGATGAAGCTGAATCTCTATAACACCAATCTCGAGCTTCTGGTTCGCCTGAAGAAGCAGATAGAAAGGTTGGGATTTTTCCCAAGCGGCCCCTACGTTACAATGCTTAAAGGCAGCTCAACACCATACGGGACGTACACGAAGGACTTGTGGAACCTTCCCCTCCAGCGCACATGGGAAGCACAGAAGCTGCTGAGGAGTCTGCCTGTGAGACACCGAGAGAGACAGGAACTGAAGAGGATAGTCGTATCGATATCGAAGGGGGCGAGGTGGGAAGACATTGCGCCGGTGGTTCGCCAGGCGAGAAGGAAGGTCGAGGAGGAGGTTGAGGACTTCGCGAAGGTTGCCGAGAACGAATACACATCCCGGCATCCAGAGGCGTCGTTGTTACCAAGGAAAGATGGTCAGAGGGCTACGAGCAAAAAGAGGTGAATCGACGGGTTGTTACTTCCTGGCGCCGTCGAACCTTTTCGCTACGTCGTCCCAGTTGACGACATTCCACCACGCTTCGACGTACTTGGCACGGTCATTGAGGTACTGAAGGTAATATGCGTGCTCCCATTCGTCTGCACTAAGGAGTATAGGAAGTTCGGCCAGGTGCATGAAATTTTGTTTCTCGATCTGTGTTACGACGAGTGTGTCGATCTCCCGGTCGTAGAGCAGGAGAGCCCAGCCGCTCCCCTCGACTGTCTTGCAGGCGTCGCTGAACTGCGCCTTAAATTTGTCAAAACCGCCGAAATCCTGGTCCATCTTGTCGGCGAGCCTCCCCCCCGGCTTGCCCCCGCCCTTCCCGGCAGGAGCCATGTTGGGCCAGAAGATCGTGTGTAACTTGTGCCCATCTATGTTGAAGCTGAGGTCTCGGAGGACTCCCCTCACGTCGACCTGCATCGCCCCCGCTCTTGCTTTTTCGAGCTTGTCCAACGCTGCGTTGGCTCCGTTGACGTAGGCTTGATGGTGTTTGTCGTGGTGCAATGTCATGATTTGTTCAGAGATGTGTGGCTCGAGGGCGTTGTTTTTGTACGGAAGTGGCGGAAGTGAATATGTCTTTGCCATCGAGTTGGGCCGTCGATTGAACTGGTAAAAACCTTGCTACAGGCTCAGGTCGATGTAGGAGGCGACGATGTCCTGGACCCTGATGCACGGGATGTGGAGCTGGGCGCAGTACTCTGCTAGCTCGCTGTCGAGTGTGATCAGGGTGAGGCCCTTCTTCCCGGAGAGGAACTTCACGATCTCCGGGTCGCTTATCTTGACGCTCGAGTCCTCGTTGCCGCGCATCCTCCTGTGCACGGTTTCGCAATCTATCCCTTTCGCCTTCAGCTCCTTCGCGAGGCCACTGAGGTGGGCGTCTGTCATGTACTTCTTTTTCATTGGCGAGCCTTCCCTGGTTTGTGCTGATAAGCCTGACGAAAGGCTAGACCGTTATGGAGGGCTTCTCCTTCTTCTTTGCCTTCGCCCAGTCGTCGAGGAACCTCTTCAAGCCGATGTCGGTCAGGGGATGCTGGACCATCTTCTCCATCACCTCTGGAGGCATCGTGGCGATGCTCGCCCCTGCGCGAGCGGCCTCGATGACGTGCAACGGGTGTCTGATGCTCCCAACGAGAACCTCAGCCTTCATCTTGTAGTTGCCGAAGATCTTCACGAGGTCCTCGACGACGTCCATCCCGCGATGGCCGATGTCATCCAGCCTCCCGATGAAGGGGCTCACGTAGGAGGCGCCAGCCTTCGCGGCGAGAAGACCCTGGTTCGCGGAGAAGACGAGCGTCACGTTCACAGGGATACCGAGCCTGCTCACGGTCTTCACCGCCCTCAGCCCCTCCGGGATGATGGGAATCTTGACCACAACGTTGGGGGCAAACTTCGAGAACTGCTTCGCCTCCTGCACCATGGTTTCGTGATCCGTCCCCACCACCTCGACGCTGACCGGCCCCTTCACTTCCTTGCAGATCACCTCCACTATCTCCTCGAACTCTCCGTCCTCCTTGGAGATCAAGGAGGGGTTCGTCGTGACGCCGTCGAGTATCCCCATCTGGTTGAACCTTCGAATCGATGAGATGTTCGCTGTGTCGAGGTAGAGCTTCAAGGAATCCGCTTGTCCCGGCGCCGATATAAATCAGTTCTTGCCCCTCACCGCGAGCGCCGCCTCTTCGATGTTGGCGGCGGTCAGACCGTACTTCTTCATCAGCTCCGGGGCTTCGCCACTCTCCCCGAAGGTGTCCCTCACCCCGACGCGCCTCAGGGGTACGGGATAATTCTCGACGAGGATTTCGGCCACGGCCGAGCCCATCCCTCCCATGATGTTGTGCTCCTCCGCGGTAACGACGCGCCCGCACCTCCGCGCGTACTTCTCGATGACATCCCCGTCGAGAGGCTTGATGGTGTTGAGGTCTATCACGCTAGCCTTCACCCCACGCCGTCTCAACGATTCGGCCGCCCTGAGAGCTTCAGGGACGAGGATTCCGCACGCGACGATCGCTACGTCCGCCCCCTCTTGTAGAATCCTCGCCCTCCCGAATTGGTACTCGAACCCGTCCTCGTAGACGACCGGCGTGTTTGGGCGAGCCAGCCGCACGTAGAACGGCCCCGAGATCTCGGAGATGGCTTTCACTATCGCCTTCGTCGAGACTGAGTCGCAGGGGACGACGACGCGCATCTTAGGAATCGTTCTCATGATTGCGATGTCCTCGACCTGCTGGTGCGACGCACCGTCTGGTCCCACTGAGATTCCGCCGTGAGAACAGACTATCTTCACGTCGAGGTTCGGGTAGGCGACGTTGTTCCGAATCTGGTCGACGCACTTGCCCGGTACAAAGATGGCGTAGGTCCCCGCGTAGGCGACCTTTCCGGCGAGGGCGAACCCGGCGGCGACCCCGATGAGGTTCTGCTCCGCGATGCCCAGGTTGAAGAAACGCTCTGGGTACTTCGCGCCGAATGTCGCAGACTTCAAGGAAGCGGTGGTGTCCGCGCCGAGGACGACGACTCTCGGGTTCGTCCCCCCCACCTCCGCGAGGGCCTCCCCGAAGGCGTCCCGCATCGACCCGAGCTTCTCGAGCATCACTTCACCACCATCGCGCTCAGCGCCTTCCCCCTCAGAGATTTGATCGCCCTCGCGGCGTCCCCCTTTGCGTAGACGCCAGCCCCCGCGACGAGGATGTTTCCTCCCCTCCTGACGACCTCCCCGACGTTGCTCTCCTCGACACCGCCGTCGACCTCGATGTCCACCCCCTCCGACGCCCTTCTCACGAGGGAGGAGAGTTCGCCCAGCTTGGGGAGGACCGTCACGTCGAGCTCCTGGCCGCTGAACCCCGGGTTGACCGTCATGACGAGGAGGACGTCGAGTTTGTCCAGGCTCTCCTGCGCCCATTGCGGGAGGGGGGTCTTCGGCTTGATCGCGAGCCCCATCTTCACGTCCTTGCCCAAGAGGGTGCGCAGCTCCGCAAAACTAGACCGGTCTAGGACCTCCGCATGGAAGGAGAGGATGTCGGAGCCGGCCTCGATGAAT
>VBPP01000054.1 GCA_005877365.1 Nitrososphaerota archaeon | reverse complement strand
TACCTGTTGACCCCTGGCATGGCGTCGACCGGTTCCACCTTCCCGACACCCTCCCTGACGAAGACAGGGGCGACGAAGCTTGAGGAGTCCAGCCGAGTCTCCCTGACAAGCGCCCGGAGCATTTCGGACCGCCTCGACCTCCGTAGCCGAGCCTCTACCCTCGCTTTTTCCTCAAGCACCGGTACCAATTCTCCTGATCGCTTCGACGACGGAATCGAACGTATGGGCGTCCGGTTCCACGATGTGCGAGAACCCGTGGCTCCTCGCCGCCCCGGCGGTTACAGGGCCGATGCAGGCCGCGATCTTTCCCGTCACTTCGGTCAGAGACCCTTCCGGCAGGCTCCCGCACAGAGCCTCGACGGCTGAGGGACTCCCGAAGATTACCACGTCTGCGTCCCTGATTGGTCTGATGTCTGCGACGCGCAGTCCCTTCGTCCGATAGATGGCGACGTCCTCGGTGGTGAAGCCTCTTCCGGCCAGCCTCGACAGGATAGCCTTCTCCCCGATGTCGCCCCTCAGCAGCAGGACGCGCCCGCCGGGGCCCGGGAGCTCCACCCCAAGCGAAATGCTCAGGAAATGCTCCGGCACAAAGTCTACCCTGACACCGTTCGAGCGGAGCGCGTCGGCTGTCCTCTCTCCGACCGCCCCTACCCTGGGAGGAGCCTCCCAACCGGGCCCAAATCCCAGATGACGCATCCTTTCGGCGAAGTACCTCACTCCCACCGGCGAGGTGAAGAGGACCCAGTCGTACGAGCGAAGCTTTGATAGCCTCCGGTCGACCTCAGACCAGTCCTCAACGGGAAGAAGGGAGAGGAGGTCGAGGGGGACGGGTTCCATCCCGACCGCCCTCAACTTCCGGGCCAGCTCCGCGTTGCCTTCATGCGAGCGTGTGATGACGACCCTCCAGGCGTGCTCAGCCTTCATCGCATCACGCGCTCCAGTATCGCCTCCCCGCCCATTTCGAGCATCTTCTCAGCGAACCTTCTCCCGACTTCATCCGGTCTTGCGGCGTCCTCAAACGAGGTCTCCTTCACGACGGTCTTCCCGTCGGGGCTGAGTATCGCGCCGACCAACCTCATCCTCTCTCCTTCCTTCGTCGCGCAGAATCCTGCCGGCAAATCGCAGTCTCCGCCCAGGCGGGTGGCGAAGGACCTTTCGCACGTCGACACAGCTCTCACGTCGCCGTCGTCGATAGCCTTCATCGCGGCCCCGACGCCACGATCACCCGCTCGGATCTCTACAGATATCGTTCCCTGGCAGGGAGCCGGGACCAACTCCTCGATTGAGAAGTACTCGGTTATCCTCCCCTCCTCGCCCAGCCGGCGGAGACCCGCCGCGGCGAGAACGATCCCGTGCAGCCCGCGCTCTCCCATCCGCCTCAGCCTGGTCTCGACGTTCCCGTGGAGGTCCACCAGCTCGATGTCGCTCCTCAACGCCAACAGCTGGGCCTTCCTCCTGATGCTGCTCGTGCCCACGACAGCGCCTTCTGGCATCTCGGCCAGGCTGAGTCCGTGTGACGATACGAGTGCGTCTCGCGGGTCTGCCCTCACAGGCGTGGCCCCCCCTTCCACCTCTGCCCTCTTCTCATCCGGGAGCCTGTCTCCCATCGTTGTCACAGGCACGACTTCGATTTCGAGAGCCGGGAACTTCGTCCGGAGCATCTCAATTACTATGCCTGTCTGGGCTCTGGCGAGCCTGCTCGTCCGTGTCCCTATCCTGAGCCCTTTCACGATCAACCCTCCATGAAGACGGCGCGAAGTAGCCTCATCCTCTCTTCCTGGGGAAGGTCTTGGCTGGACGACTTTACGAACGCGGCAGGTTTTGCAAGCATCTTGCTGGTGATTCTCCTCCCCAAGGCCTCGACTATCCTCCTATCCCTCGGCGAAAGGCGTCCCAGCCGTCTGAGGGCCGCGTCTGTCTCTTTGGAGCGCATCGCGTCCGCCCACCTGAACAGGCCTGGAAGCTCCGGCGAGAGCCTGCTGGCTTTCAGTCTGATTTCGAAGCGCGAAGCCTCCTGCTCGACCAGCCTCTCGGCTCGCGAGATCCCCCGGAACCTCAGGCGGGACGCGTATCGGGCGATATCATCCAAATCCAGGAGCTCGACCCCAGGATTCGACCTTACCGAAGGGTCGACGTTCCTCGGGAAGGCAAGGTCGACTATCACTTTTTTTCTCTTCGAGTCCGCAACGTCCTCCGCGTCTATTGCGTAGCCTCGGCGGTTGGTCGCGCAGACCACGAGTTCGCAGCGGCGCAGGACATCGCCGATTTTGCGCTCCGGGACAAGCTCCAAACGTAGGGATGACGGTAGATTGGACCTCTTGCTCACAACGTGTATCCTGCTGCCTTGAAGCTTCGCCGCTGCAATCTTCGACATCTTCCCCGTCCCGACCAGGAGGACATCGTTCGGCTTGTGCCCGAGCTTCTTGACCGCCAGAGCGAGTCCCAGCGACGCGACCGAGTCGCTCCCGCCCTTCAACGTCGACTTGGCCGCGGCCCCCGCGTTGACGGCCGCGTCGAAGAGAGGCGAGAGAACGGCCCTAGACGACCCTGCCATTCTGGCTTGCCTGCCCGCAGCTCTTAGTTGGTCAAGGATTTGACCTTCGTTGACTATCATCGAATCCAGTCCAGAGGCAACTCTGAAGAGGTGCGCAATGGCGGAGTGTCCTTCAAGGACGTAGAACCGTGTCTGCCCCAATTCTTTTCTTACCCATCGAGAGAGCCTCTCTGCAGCAGCCGCGGGGGTGCTCGTCGCTAGGACGAATTCAATCCTGTTGCATGTCCTGACCAGCGCCCACTCGTCGGCTTGGGCGACCCTAGTCCAGTCGCGTGCATCTAGCAGTCGGTCCAACCTCTCCCTGTACGCTATGGAGGAATTCCTGTAGGAGACGCCTACCACGACCGGAACTACACGCTGTCCGACGGGCGGCCTTTCAGAGCCGCTGCCGACAGAGGACTGCACTTGGCACCGCGGGGCAGCGGCCGCCATCGTTTATTTAACGCTTGTTAACATGCAGGCTCGGCCGCATCGTCTCGATGATCGGACTATGCGGAGGAACACCTTTTCCCGTTCGGGCGTTACCGCTCCTCGTGCGATTCGTTATCGGCGAAGAGATGGGGGAGGCTGGAAATCACACCGCGGAGACCGCTCTTCCTGTACACCTCGAGCGCGAGCTTCCAGTTTGCCCTCCGAAGCAGTAGAGTTGTTGCTATCGTGACGAGGAATGCCAGGACGGTTGCTATCACCTCACCCTCGCCAAGAAAATCCGCTAAAGCTGCGAGGAAGAAACGACCGAGGTACGCCACGCCGGTGTAGAGGATGAGCTTGCCCAGCGTGTTCGCCAACAGAAACCTCCAGAAGGGAAAGTTCAGCATCCCCATCGGGATGGCGTACACCTCGTCGCGGAGAGGCGTGACAGCGAGGATGAAGATCCCGAGAGTCCCGTACCTCCCTAGAAGGCCGCGGACGACATCCAGGTTACTGCGGGTCTCCGTCTTCGAGAGCCCATATCCGCTCCTCCCCAAAAGGTAGGAGGTTACCTTCCCGAGAGAGCCGCCGAGCCCCGCCAGCAAGCCGAGCTGAGGAGGGTCCAGAATGTTGCTGAGCAGGACGACCACGAGAAGGTTGGGAAATGGAAGGAAGGGTACTGCGCTGCCTAGAAGGGTCGTCGCGAATACGCCGAGGTATCCGTACCGTACCGCGAGGTCAGTGAGGATGGAGGTTACATCGACCACGTGGTCCTAGGGCGAACAAGGTGTTTAAGAATGCAGAGAGCATCTTATAGTCGATAGTTCTGCCGAGAAGAATAACTTGGCTCTCGAACGTGATTCCCGCGAGCATAACCGGGATGGAGGAGGAGGTAGCCAGGTCGATCGAGGTAGTAGAGAACCCGCCTGCATGGATGAGTGCACAAAAAAGGAGGTTGTGCGAAACTTGATGCAGCTCGAGTGCCGAGACTATTTCTTTTGGAGGATACTCCTAAGTTCGACTGCGGTCGCATGCCTGAAACGAGTGAATCGTTCGACTTGTCTTCTTGCTTTGAAAGTAATGAAGAATTGTGCAGTATTTCCGATTACAACGTCCATGTCCTTCACAGATAGTATATTCAGACTGAAGTAGGGCGTTCTTCCATACGAAGACCGACTGGGTTTCACGTGCCTAATAGTCGATCTTACGCCTTGTGTTCTGAGGAATGCCGACAAAGCGTCAAGGGCTTCTCGATGCTTTTGCATTATTCGAATTGAACGGTTAATGAATGGTGATAGACCTTTGACCCTCTTACGTGAATTTATCGTCGAATCTATGGACCCTTCCGTCTCTATCCAAGCAGCGATGATGTGCCAATCAACAAGAACGCTACTAGCTGCCTCCTTTTCTAACCCTCCAGTCAGAAATTGGGAGGTCATCAGCTATATCATTGCTTGGTCCTTATAACAGCCAATCCTGTTCGTCTCGGTAGAGAAAGCGCTATTATCTTAAGGCAAGTGAAGGTGTGTACGACATTGCCTCGTAGAATCGTGTGGCTATCTGACATAATGAAGACGCCGGAGATGGTAGCAGATGAAGGTTTGGGAAAATCGATAGAAGTCATCGAGAATCCCCCAGCCTACCTTTGTCTTCAGTGCCGCGGCGCCAAACTCCTCTGTGGAAAGCCGAGGTGCCCGATAATAGTGAAGGCGCAGTCAATCGCGAGAATGGGATCCTCGATCGAGACCGACAGGATAGACGGCGCATCTCCTCCAGGAGTCTTTGTGGGGAGGCTCGGCTACCCGAGGGTCTCAATCGGCCCGATGGTCCCGCCACAGCACGGAGACACCTCCATCCTCGACACCCCGGAGGAGTGGCTTGGAAAGCCGATTGAGAAGATCGTCGACTACAGGTATTCGCTCGTGAGGGGGAACGCCCGGGCGAGCGTCGACGACGCGAAGAGCCCGACGAGGCTCCTCTCGAGCCTTCAGGAGCTGGCCATGGCGGCCCGCCCCGTCGAGACTGAGCTGAAGCTGACGAAAGCGCCGAGGAAGATACTCACCCTGAGCGAGGATGCCCAGCCGTTCGGACCCTCGGCACCCCTGGAGAAGTTCAAGACATCGAACGCCTCAGTCGACAGGAGGATCGAGGCCTGCTACTACGACAGAGACCTCAAGGCCGCGGAGGCCGTCAACTCTCTCTACTCGCGCGGAGTCCTCGTGACCCGGATTCAGAAGACCTTCAGTCTCGGGATGTTTGGAGAGGGTGGGAGGAGGAAGATCGTCCCGACGAGGTGGTCCATCACCGCTGTGGACAGCACGATCAGCCAGAACCTGATCGATAGGGTCAAGGGCTACCCCACGATTGACGAGTACAGGGTATACGGCTTCGACGTCTACGACAACCAGTACGTCGCGATACTGTTGCCCGAAGAGTGGAGGTTCGAGTGGGTCGAAGCCTGGTTCCCCAACACCACCTGGAACCAGTTCACCAACCAACCATACGTGATAGGGGACTACGAAGAGCACTTCGGGAGGACCACCTACGCGAAGGTCGGCGGCTGCTACTACTCGACGAGGCTCGCGGTGACGGAGGCGCTCGAGGGGGAGGGGAGGCAGGCCGCCGCGATTGTCTTGAGGGAGACGTACCCTGGTTACCTCATGCCTCTAGGCGTCTGGAACGTGAGAGAGAGCATAAGGACGCTGATGAAGCAG
>VBPP01000053.1 GCA_005877365.1 Nitrososphaerota archaeon | reverse complement strand
CAACCGACGTTACCTCTCCGCTCTTCGGATTCCCTCCTCCCGGCATTCGTCTACGGTACGCTCCTCGCGACCCTCCGCAAGAGAGCCGCCCGTTCGTCGCCCTGGCCGGTTAACCGGGTTTGCCGGACCAAATGAACCGTCGGGCTAGGCAGCCAGAGGTGCTTTCATCGGAAGGCGAACGGATTTACTGGGAAATAAAACATGAAGAAGACGATAGCAGCACCAACCCAAAGGAGAAGCAGGCGCCTCTCGCCCTTCTCGCTTCCTCGCGCGAGGAAGGCGGTAACCAGCGGAATGCCCAGGGCCAGCCCCGGGTCCGTATTGACGAAGTAGAATGCGTACTCGACTCTGTGGCTTACCAACGAGATGTAGAAGAGAGGGAGGTAAGTAGCCGCGATCAGGCAACCCGCCAAGACGTCAGCCTCACCCTCCTTCCTCTTCAGTAACTTCCAGCCTATCACGGGGACAACCAGCCAGATTGAGTACCAGACCACCAGATTGCCGATCCCCTGCCAGTCTATCGGGTGATACTGGATCTGGCTCGTGACCGTCCCGTTTGGAAGCGAGGTCTTGACTGTGACCGTGCTGACGAAATATTGCAGAGGACTCACGTTAATCGGTAGAATCCAGCTCCAGGGATAGCAGTTCCAGGCGTTTACCTGTCCGCAGCCCACTAGGGAGGACTGATACGTGAAGTAGTACTGGATGTTCTGTATCGGGTTTGTGACGTAACCGGAGTGCGTCGTGGTCGTCCTTGTCGTGGTGATGGTCAGGTTCGCAGCCGGGTTGACAACCACTACAGGCTGAACGGAGACTAATGAGCTCGTGTAAGGCAGATACGCCGAGTCGTATGTCCAGAGCGGTATCCCCACCACGATCGCGACGATTGCGACAAAAGCAACAATCTTCCTCCAACTTCGCAGATTGAATGAGTTCGATCGTCTACTCGCCCAGAGGTGGTAGAGGCCCAAGGCTAGCAGAAAGAATACTCCTGTCTCCTTGCTCAGGATGGAGAGACCGAAGGCGAGGGCGGAGAGGTATTGGCGCCCCTTGAAGTAGGCCAGGAAGCCAAGCAGTCCGAAGAGAATCGGAGGTCCGTCAAGTAGAAGGAGGGAGGTGTGCACGAAGAAGATACTCTCGAAGCCGAGCATCGAAGCTGCGAAAAGTGCCTTCTCTTTCGAGTAGAAAATCTTCGCGAGTTCGTACATTACCCATACCGAGGCGACCCCGATCAGAGCGTAGAAGATTCTCCATCCGAAGAAGTTGTCCCCGAAAATACTAATTCCGAGCGCACCCCAGACCTTACCGAAGAAGGGGTGCTCCAAATTCGAAGGGACACCATGAAGGAGGTCCTGAGCGGTGGGAACATAGAACGCCTCATCGAAGACCCTCCCTCCCCCATTCGAGGTATCGCTCGGAAACGAAAGGGCGAAGAGGTGGAGAGCGAAGAGAACAAGTAACAAGTGTGCTATATTGACTTCCCCAGCCGCGCGTTTGAGATAGCCTAACACAGCTCTGGCGGGCTCGAGCTTCACTGGCTCTTGCAAACTCGGGTCTTGTTGACGCAAGTGCATATAAGCTTCATAGCGAAATGAGAGTATCGAGGTGAATCCCTCCCGATTCGTGGCGGAGCCCTCTCCGCTCCGATACGTGAGCACGGAGACCCTCTGTCTCCGACGCCGTAGAAGCGACTCGAACCGTCAGCGAGCTCGTCTGCCCTTGGGAGAAAGTTGGCTGTCTATCCACTCGAGTTGGCTCTCGAGTAGGATTCGCAGCTGCTTCAGGGAGGACTCGCGCTCAGCGGGCGAGATCCCCGGCATCTTCTGCTGGAGAATCTCGAAGGTGTCGCGGTGCCGCCTGACAAACAGCTGGGCGAAGACGTTGGCGGGCAGAAGGTCCGCAAACATCCGGATCATCGCCCGCTCCCTCCTCACAGCGCTCAGAAGGCCTTGCTGCATCTCTTCCAGGGCCTTCTTCCCTTTCTCCGTTATCGAGTAGGCCACGCTCCCCTCCCTGCCGGCAGAATCCATCGGCCTCACGAGCGATTCGTCCACCATGCCTCTAAGTAGTGGGTACACCGTCCCTGGTCCCGGCCGCCAGGCCCCGTCCGTCGTCTCCTCTATCGTCCGCATAATCGAGTAACCCGCCTCCGGTCTCCGGGATAGCAGGGACAAGACATAGAATCGAAGGAAACCTCTGGGGACCGCCTGTGGATCCATCCACCTCCTCCTGTGTGAAATTACCATTCCTCTTGCGTCTCGAGTGTCAGCTATTTAAGCGCATGCGATGAGATGTATGTATAGAGTGCGTATTGAGTATCGCATTCGATAGTCTTATTAAGCCACTCCCCTTGGCAGGCCTTGGGCAGTTTGTCCGACATCATCACGGTTGACGACCTTGTGGAGGTTTACGGCGACGGGACGAAGGCTGTCCAGGGTATTTCGTTCCGTGTTGGTGAAGGGGAATTCTTCGGATTCTTGGGACCGAACGGAGCGGGAAAGAGTACCACCATCAAGGTGCTCACGACCCTCCTGAGAAAGACGTCGGGCCGGGTTACCGTGGCCGGCTACGACCTGGACAAGGACCCTCAGGAGATCCGCAAACTCATCGGCGCCGAGAGCCAGGAGACCGTTGCGGACGGAGACTTGACGGGGAGGGAGAACCTCAAGCTGCAGGGCAATCTTCAGCAGATGCGGGGAGCGGCTCTCGAGGAGCGGGTCAACGAACTGTTGAAGCTCGTTGAACTCGAGGACGTCGCGGACAAGAGGGCGGCCTTCTACTCGGGAGGCATGAAGAAGAGGCTCGACCTCGCCTCCGCCCTCGTCCACAAGCCGAAGCTTCTCTTTCTGGATGAACCCACAACCGGGCTAGACCCCCAGTCCCGCGCCCGCATATGGGAGTACCTCGAAGGGCTAAACAGGGACGAGGGAATCACGGTCTTCCTGACGACCCAGTACATGGAGGAGGCGGACAGGCTCTGTCGCCAACTCTACATCATCGACCAGGGCAAGGTAATCGCGAACGGCTCTCCGGAGGAGCTCAAGCGCCAGGTAGGCGCTGACACGATCACCCTCTCCGTGGTGGGTGGCGAGAAGGACGGTGTGAAGGCCGAGGCAAAGCAGACCCTCTCCGGAATACGAGGGGTGACCAAAGTGATTGATTCCGACGGCGGCATCACCGCCTACGCTACCAACGCGAGCCAGATCGTCGCAGACATAGTCAGGGCCTTCGACGAGAAGAATATGCAACTCTCCTCGATTAACCTGGCGCGCCCCTCCCTCGGCGACATCTTCCTGCAACACACGGGGAAGAGGATAAGGCCGGAGGAGCTGAACACGAAGCCAGCCTCGGGGATGAGGTTTGCTAGGAGGAGGCCTCCTCGAGAATGACTCTCTTCAACGACACGCGGCACCTCTTCGTGAGGTCGCTGAAGAAGCTTATCCGGAACCCAATCCTGATCTTCTTCTCCCTGTTCCAGCCCATCATCTTCCTCCTCCTCTTCACTCAACTCTTCTCGAAGTTCGCCCAGGCCCCGGGCCTCTTCCCAGCGGGGGTCAGCTATCTGGCGTACGCAACCCCCGGCATACTTCTGCAGAACGGGTTCAGCAGCGCGCTGCAGTCTGGGACCTCGATCGTGGACGATATCAACTCCGGCTTCCTTCAGAAGATGCTCGTCACCCCCGTGAGCAGGGCGGCCATTCTGCTCGGGAGACTATCGTGGCATTCTTCGGGCTGGCCTGGTCAGGAATCTCCCTCGCGCTCGGCCTCAGAACAAGAAGCGCTGAATCCGTCTTCGGGATAGCGGGATTCCTCACTTTTCCTCTGCTCTTCATGAGCACCTCCCTGGTGCCTCAGAGCGCGATGCCGGCCTGGATGCAGAGCGTATCGAGCGTAAACCCCATCAGCTTCGCAGTCAACGCCGTGAGGGACTTGTCGCTCCCCAACACCTTCTCCGCGGGGGAAGTATTCGCCGCCGTAGGGGTAATAGCAGCGATTTCCGTAGTCACGCTGGGCGCAACGCTGTACCTGTTCAGAAAGGTAGTCAGCTGATAGGCGTCACTACGAACCGCTCTCTTCTGATTGAGTCAATTACAGGCGCGGGTCGGGATCCTTCATTTGGCCACTGTCTTGGGCCCACTCTCAAGCAAGATGTCACCAAATGCACGCTCAAAGTATTCTCTGGATTTCGCGAGACTCACCGCTCCCTCCTTAGTTAACTGGTACACAGAGCTGCGGCCTTCAATCCGCGCCTCGATCAGACCGTGACTCGCGAGGTCCTTCAGGGCAGGATAGATGGTCCCCGGATTCGGTTTCTCACCTCTGCGCTTCCCAATCTCCGTCGCGAGTTCCTGCCCGTACATCGAGCGCTTGGAGAGTAGCCACAGTATCGTGAAGGACAGCATCCCGCGCATGTCACACAGGTGGACTTCCTCGCCCTTCGGCACGTCCAGAACCCCTCCTTTTGTGCTAACGACTTTGTTCTATAAAAATGTTGGGCGTCCGATATATCTATTTCGGATATCCCACACGGAGTGTATGTTGGGCAGGATCCATATCGAGACCGGGAGTCGTGAATAGATCGATGGCTGTGAGCCAAATTGTTCAGTTGTATGTTTGTGCTATAGACGGCCTCTTCTATGACAGCAGGGACGGCGTAATGGCTCACATGAAGCTGCAACACGGGATAGAGAAATTCGAGTCCTCTCTCGTTAGGGAGAGGAGATTCGCGTAGAGCGACAAAGAGCATCGAAAGAGCCCAGATTGAGGGGCGAGAGGAGAACGCCGGGTCGGTACAGCTTCAGGATAAATGCCCGAGATAAACCGGGACCGCCAAGCTCGGAACTCCTTGGCGATGCGATCACACGCGCGCGTCTCGTCGACCTTGGAAGAATCGGCTATAGAGTGCAGCTGCAGCCATCGTGGCAAGGCTGAAGAGCAGCAGGGCTCCCAGGAAGGGCAAGATTGCGAGCGAAATTGCCAGGGTGACGTACGGGAAGACCCTCTGTTTCAGGAGCCTGATTCCAGCTGCTGCTCCGATGACGTAGGTCAGTATGGCGGCGCCGCTTGCGATCAGAAGGGCCGTCTCAAGGTCCACGCCAAAGACATAGAAGACCAGGAGGACCGAGAACGAAAGCCCGACGAGCGCCAGAATGGAGCGATCCGGAGCACTCGTCTTCTTACTCAGGTGGTCCAGCACCCTCGGAAGCCCCCCGTCTCTGGCAACCGCGTAGATCACCCTCGACATCCCGGTCATGTAGGCGTTGGCTGTCCCGAAGATGATGAAGACAGCAAGGATGGCCGTCCCGATCGCCCCGTAGACTCCCAGTACGTTGGACAGGATGGCCGCGAAAGGCGCAACGCTACCCCCCGACTTGTAAGCAAGGGTTCCCACCGTCACGAAGGCCACTGCGATGTAGAGCCCGCTGACGAGGGCCACGCTGAGCAGGATACTTCGATGGAAATCCTTCTTCGGGTCGCTGAACTCTTCCGCCACGTTCGAGACGTTTTCGTACCCCAGAAATGACCAAAAGATGAGGGCCGCAGAGACACCGATCGGAAGGAGGCCATTTGGGAGGAAAGGCTCGAGATTTTCAAGCCTGACGAGGTAGCTCGAGGATATCACCGTCGCCAAGAGCAGCGCCACTATCGAGACGACAACAGCGAGCTGAACCTTGTTGCTGACCACTATCCCTCTGTAGTTTACGACGAAGACGCTGAAGATTA
>VBPP01000052.1 GCA_005877365.1 Nitrososphaerota archaeon | reverse complement strand
CTGCGGATCACGATGCAGCTTATCGACGTGAGGAACGATGAGCACCTATGGTCGCAGAGTTACGACCGGAATCTCGACGACGTTTTCGAGATTCAGAGCGACATCGCAAAGCGCGTCGCGGAGGCGCTCGAAGTCCATCTCCTCGCGAAGGACAGGCAGAGAATCGAGAAGAAGGCGACCGAGAGCATCGAGGCGTACACCATTTACCTCAAGGGTCTTCACTATCGTGGCGAAAGAACTGAAGAAGGACTCAGGAAGGCGATCAGATACTTTGAGGAAGCCCTCCTTAAGGATTCAAGGTTCGCTCTCGCCTACCAGGGAATGGCCGACTGCTACGCACAATTGGCGGAAGACGGCCTTCTTCCACCCAACGAAGGTTTCCCCAAGGCGAAGGTATTCGCGGAGAAGGCTCTCGAGCTGGACGCCACGATGGCAGCGGCCCACGCAACCCTCGGGGCCATCCTCGAGGACTACCACTGGGATTTCTCCTCCGCCGAAAAGGAGTTCGAGCTTGCCCTCGCTCAGAACCCAAACTACGGCCAGGTCTGCCACTCGTACGGTGCTCACCTGGCTTGCGTTGGTAGGCTGGATGAGGCAGTCCGGGAGATAAGGAGAGCTCAGGAACTCAACCCACTCGCCCTGGAGGTAAACGATTGCGCGGCAGTCATATTCAATTGTGTGAATGAATACGACAAGGCACTGGAGTCCTGCAAGACGATGCTCAGGATAGACCCCAACTACTTCCCGGCTCATCAGCACCTCGCGGAGGTCTACCTCCATAAGGCGCAGTTCGAGGACGCCATACACGTGCTCAAGATAGCGGTCGAGATCTCCAAGGGCGCGTCCACGGTAATGGGACGGCTCGGCTACGCCTATGGCGTCTCTGGGCGGAGTGGCGAGGCCAGGAAGATCCTCGCCGAACTTCAGGAGGATTCGAGACAGAGATACGTCTCCCCGGTGGCCTTCGCTCTGGTCCACTGCGGGCTGGGCGAGAAGAATGAGGCGATAAGATGGCTAGAACGAGCCTACGAAGAGAAAGCGGGAGGAATCGCCTCCCTGAAAGTTCGCCCGATCTGGTCGGACCTCCGCTCCGAACCGGGGTTCGTTAAGCTCCTCGCCCAGATGGGCCTGACGAAATAATCCGAGTCCCCTGAGCGGGGCCTTCGTGGGAATCGGGTTTAAATCCGCACCGTCAACACATCCGCCTGTTGGAGCAAGAGAGAAAGTCTACGCATCGGCTAGCGGAGACGATTGGCTCGATTCCTCTCTTCTCCGGCCTGGATAAGAAGGATAGGGAGAGGATAGCGGGGGCCGGGCGCGAAGTCACGTTCGAGAAGGGTAAAACCATCCTCAGGGAGGGTGAGCCCGGACTCGCGCTTCTGTTGATTCTCGAAGGTAAGGTTGAGGTACGGAAGAAGGGGAAACTGCTTTCGACTCTCGAAAATGGTGGGTTCTTCGGGGAGATGACGGTTATCGACGACAAGCCGCGGTCCGCGGACGTGGTGGCTGTCGCCCCGACTACGTGCTTTGGGTTGACATCTTGGGCGTTCGCTGGGCTAGTACGAACTTATCCCGAGATTGCCTTGGCAGTAATGAAAGAATTGGTGAGAAGGCTGAGAGAAGTTCAAGAAACTGCAACCACTTAGGCGGAAGACGCTGAAAGACTGCCACAAAACGCGTAAATCCGCCCCCGCAGACCCGAGCGAAGATTCTCGTGTTCGACTACGCTCGGCTCCCCCATGAGTTTCGAAGGAATTTCCTCCCCGCCCACCTCGCCCCCTCCGACTGGGGGCAGCTCGAGAAGGCTTTCACCTCCCTCGAGAACCGAGAGATACGTTCTCGGAAGGAGCTCGAGGAGTGGCTCGGGGACGAGTCTGAGCTGAGCGCGGCCATCTTCGAAGAGTCTGCAGTCAGGTATGTGAGGATGACGACCCAGACCGGGAACAACGATTACGAAAAAGCGTACCTGGACTTCGTAGAGAATGTCCAGCCGAAGGCGAAGGAGAGAGAGTTCCTGCTGGACCGCAAGTACGTGGGCTGCGGGTTCAGAAGTGAGTTGAGAAAGGACTACTACTACGTCATCGACAGGAGGAAAGAGAACAACGTTTCCCTCTTTCGGAATGAAAACGTGGAGCTGGAGAAGCAAGACGCGAAGCTGGGACAGCAGTACTACAAAGTCGCCGGGGCGATGACGGTCCAGTTTGAGGGGCAGGAGCGAACGATGCAGTACATGCGAAGGTATCTCGAGGAGCCCGACCGGGGCCTGAGGCAGAGGGCCTGGGAGGCGTCAGAGGGGCGACGACTGAGGGACCGAGGGAAGCTCGATCAGGTCTTCGACGACCTCGTGAGGGTGAGGCACAGGATTGCGGTGAACGCGGGCTTCGAGAACTACAGAGACTATGCGTTCAGGAAGAAGGAGCGCTTCGAGTACACCCCAGAGGATGCGTTCCGTTTCCACGACGCGGTGGAGGGGAGTTTCGTCCCCCTCGCGCGGGAGATCTACGAGAAGGCGAAGAAGAGCCTCGGAATCGACACGCTCAGACCCTGGGACATCTTTACCGACCCGGAAGGCAAACCACCGCTTCTCCCTTTCAACAACGCCGAGGACCTCGTCAGGGGATGCATCCAGATACACGAATCGGTATCTCCCGACCTGGCGAAGCAGTTCAAGAGGCTCAGGGACCTGAATCTCCTGGACCTCGAAAGCAGGCCGGGGAAGGCGCCGGGAGGATACAACTATGAGCTCTCTGAGGTTCGCCTCCCGTTCATCTTCACCAACGCCGTCGGAAGAGACGACGACGTCTACACTCTACTCCACGAGTCAGGGCATGCCTTCCACACCTTCGCGACCAGAGAAGCAGGGCTGCTCTTTGACTATCGGGGAGAAAGCATCCCGTCTGAGTTCGCCGAGGTGGCCTCGACCGCGATG
>VBPP01000051.1 GCA_005877365.1 Nitrososphaerota archaeon | reverse complement strand
TATTACATCGAGTACAACATCGCGGCCCTGGGCGCCATCAACCTCTGGCTCAGATACAGGAAGGATCCAAAGGATGCGGTAGAGGCGTACAGGGGGTCTTTGTCACTCGGGGGGTCGAAGCCGATTCCGGAGCTCTTCGAGGCAGCCGGGATCCCGTGGGACTTCGGCAAGGGGACGGTTGAGCGGCATGCGAACGAGTTGAGGCGCGTTCTGACAAGCCTCGAAGAAGCGAAGATACCCATGAAGGGTTAATTATTTTCCCTGTTTTCGTATGGTGATATGGTGGACCTTGCCTCGGTTGCCCGGGCCGTGGTCGTCGGCTCTCTCGGTGTGCAGCGCGGTGAAAGGGTCTGGGTCCACGGCTGGGATCACACCATCGACCTGATG
>VBPP01000079.1 GCA_005877365.1 Nitrososphaerota archaeon | reverse complement strand
GGTTACTCTTCCTGCCACTGGTGCAACGTCATGGAAAGAGAATCGTACGAGGACGAGAAGGTGGCGGCGATTCTCAACAAGAACTTCATTCCCGTCAAGGTCGATAGGGAAGAGAGGCCCGAGGTCGATGAGTTCTACATGAAGGCGGTGCAGACGTTGACAGGGCGGGGAGGCTGGCCGCTCAACGTATTCTTGACTCCGGACCTCAGACCGTTTTACGGGGGAACCTACTTCCCTCCCGAGGCGAGATATGGCCTCCCGAGTTTCACCCAGCTGCTGGACTTCGTCGCGAAGCTCTGGAAGGAGAGGAGAAGCGAGGTGCAGGACAACGCGGGTCGGCTGACCGAGGCACTCAAGGAAAGCTACGCGAAGTACGAGAAGGGGGAGCTCTCCGCCAGCCTTCTCGATGCGGCCTATGCCTCGGTAGTTTCGGCATTCGACCCGGAGTTCGGGGGCTTTGGCGGAGCCCCGAAATTCCCCCTCCCCACTCACCTGAACTTCCTCCTCAGGTATTACCTTCGGTCGAAGAAGGAGCTCGCCCTGCGCTCGGTGGTGAAGACGCTCGATTCGATCGCCGCGGGAGGCATTCACGACCATCTCGGAGGGGGGTTTCACAGGTACTCGACGGACAAGGTCT
Organism: Nitrososphaerota archaeon; assembly: GCA_005877365.1. Taxonomy (GTDB): domain Archaea; phylum Thermoproteota; class Nitrososphaeria; order Nitrososphaerales; family Gagatemarchaeaceae; genus TA-13. The sequence continues at coordinate 15,873 of VBPP01000079.1, read as the reverse complement.
GGCTTGTTCCACACTTCGAGAAGATGCTGTACGACAATGCCCTCATCGCGAGGGCCTACCTCGAGGCGCACCAGCTGACGGCCGACCCAAGATTCGCAGACGTCGCGCGTGGGGTCCTCGACTGGCTGTTGGCGGAGATGGCAGACGGTGGAGGGGGCTTCTACTCTGCTCAGGACGCTGATACGCCCGAGGGTGAGGGTGTCTACTACACCTGGACCGTCGAGGAGATTGACTCCGTGCTCGGAGAGAGGGAAGGCGAGATATTCAGAGAGTGCTTCGGGGTTACAAGCAACGGGAACTTCGAGGGGAAGCGGTCAATTCTGCATCTCACGACTAGCCTCGAGAACGCCGCGAGAAGACTCGGGATTCCTGAGGCTGAACTCGAGAGTTCACTCGCACTTTCGAAGAAGAAGTTGTACGAGGAGAGGCTCAAGAGGACGCGACCAGAGACGGACGACAAGATCCTGACTTCGTGGAACGGGCTTGCGATCTCCGCACTTTCCTACGGCTGTCAGGTTCTTGGCGAGAAGCGGTATCTAAGGGCCGCGGAGCAGTGCGCGAGCTTCATTACTGGGACGATGCACAAGGGAGAGAGGCTTCTACGAAGGTACAGAGATGGAGAGAGCGCGATTGAAGGGACGCTCGAAGACTACTCGTTCTTGACGCAGGGGCTCCTCGACCTCTACGAAACCGACTTTGAGGCCCGGTGGCTGAAGACCGCGATACAGATCAACGGAGAGATGACGAAGTTATTCGGGGATGAGGAGCGGGGCGGATTCTTCATGCAGCAAGAAAGGGACGAGCTGCCGGCCGAGATAAAGGAGGGTTACGACGGCCCGACTCCATCGGGGAATTCTGTGGCGGCGTTGAATCTCCTCAGGATCGGGGAGTTCACTGGTCGCGATGACGAAAGGGAGGAGGCGAAGAGAACTCTTCGGGTATTCCGGGATGACCTCGAAGGTGAGCCCTCGTCTCACACATACATGCTTGTGGCTCTCGACTTCCTCCTCGGAAGCCCCCGGGAGATCGTCGTGGCTGGGGGCGGGAGAGAGCAGGTCCATCCGCTCGTTAGGGAAATCCATCGGAGGTTCATCCCCAACAAGGTTCTGATGGTCCTCCCGAACGACGGGGGGGAGGTTGAGAAGGTCTCGCCATTGGCCGAGGGAAAGAAGGCTCTTGAGGGAAAGGCGACCGCCTACATCTGCCAGAACTACACTTGTAAGAAGCCGATAACTGACACGGAAGAGCTGAAGTCTGCGTTATCATTTTAACAGCGAGGCTCTTGGGCCGGAAGGCAGAGGGGGGAGGGAGGTAGGAAGGAAGAATGGCGCGAGATTGGGAGATAAGGGGACTCTTCGGAAACGAGTACGCGCTCGAAACCGCGGTCGAGGAGCTGAAGAAGCACGAGGGAGTGCAATGCCAGGTTCTCGATAGAAGGAATCTCTCCGTTAGACTGAAGGGGAGGGATGAGAGTCTCGAGGGAATCATAAGAAGGGCGATCGAAATAGCGCACGGCTACGTCGAGTCGGAGGCGCCGCTGGGAGAATTCGAAAGGACGAAGCAGCGCCTGAGGGAGAAGAAACTCAGGGAGTTTGAGGAGAAGAAGAGGAGATCGGCGAAGCACTAGGAGGCCTGCCTGCCACCTCTATTCCCGAAAGGGTAACGAGCACGATACAGGGGGACTTGCTGACGATCTCATACTCGTCCTTCGTGAGGAAGCCGTGAAATCCCGTCTCCCTCTTGCTGAACATCACCGTCACGTCGATGAGGAGAACTCCCTCTCCTCCCTCCTCAGCGGCAGCGAGAGATCGATGGCGTCGAGCGGGAGCGTCGGCGGAAGTTCAATTATCTTCCCGACAATAATCTCCGCGTCGGGAACAGCGGCTGACGAGGTGAGAGCCGCGGCGATCACGAAGGGGTCTGGATGCTGTTCCTTCAGTACCGGGATGAATATCCTCTTTGGGTTGCGGGGAATCTTCAGCCCGCTCTGGGGCGTCTCCACGAGGACTACCCTCGTCGCAGAGAGGCGTGCCACGTGGTCAGATACCCGCCCAAAGAGTTCTCTGAAGAGACCCTCCCTGTGGGCCGACATCACGATTGCCTGGGCGTTGTTGGAGTCGGCCGTGTTCACGATGGCTCTCGCGATCTCCTCCACGCTCGGTGGTTTGGACTGCGGCTCAACGTTCGAGTATTCGTGTCTGACCGATAGTTCCTTCGCCAAGGCCTCGATCTCCCGTCTCAACTGTTCGGCGAAGGCGTGTTCCTCTTCTTCGCCCTCGAGCACGTGGGTTACGATGACCTTCGAACCAGAGTATTCGGCGAGGTAGAAGGCGATGTATATTGCATTCCACTCACGCGACTGGAAAGCGACGGGGAGGACGATGGGGGCATCGCTCCAGGACCATTCCACGCTCTCCCCGCTTTCAGCCATCCTTGGAGCCTCCTCGGTACCTCTGATAGATAAGGTAGGCAGCTATCCCGATTGCGAACCAGACGGTTCCTATCACCCTTCCGGTCGGGTGCAGACCAACTATCAGGACCCATACCACAAAGCTGGAGACTAGGCCCACGACGGGGATGACTGAGACCTGGTAGGGTTTGTCCCCAATCCTGACCGTCAGGTTGAGCGGCATCTTCCATCCTGTTCTCCCGGGTTCTTTCACGCGGAGCACGATTGCTGCAGCGTTGACGTACATGTATGCCACGAGCGCCCCGAAGTTGTAAATCGAGGTGATCAGGTCGAGGAGGTCAGCCCCGGGCAGAGCTATGTACACCGCCAGAAGGAGAGAGGCGATTACCGTGAAAATCGTTATTGTGACGTAGGGGGTCCTGTAGCGAGAGCTGACCTTACTGAATCCCCTCGGCATAAGGCCGAGCCTTCCCATGGAGTACATCACTCTGGAAACACCAATCACCCCCGTGTTCGTGGAGACGTAACAGACGAGCGTCCCCATCAGCGCGACCCAGACAGCGAATACACCGCCTATTATCGGCAGGTTGCTCGCCAACGAAACGGCCGGTGCCTGGCTGTTGTTCGCCACTACCTGCCAGGGGCTTATGGTGACCGAGAGGAGTGAGAGTGCGATCGCAACCACAACTACGGAGGAAATCGCGGCCTTTGTCGCCCTGGGGATAACCTCGGCGGTTCGCTTCGTCTCCTCGGCGGCCTGCGAGATCGATTCGATTCCGATGTACGAAGCGGTGGCGAGTGAGACGGCATAGACGAAGGAGTAGAAACCGGGTTGACCAAAGTTCCCAGTCTGGAACGAGCTGACGACGTTCGCAACCCATCTCAAGATTGCACCCGAGGAGATTATCGACGGGAGGCCGAAGACCAGAAAGAGACCGACCGTGACAAGATCGACCGCGATGACGGCCTCGTTGAACCTTGAGGAATACTTGATGCCCACTACGTTAAGGGCGAGCAGCAGCAGTATGAGCACAATCGCCGTCAACCCGTAGAATGGCGAGGTCAGGAGGAGTCCGCTCCGGAACAAGAAGAAGGTGAGGGTACCGAGGTAGCCAACCGTCGCAAGGGCGAAGAGAGCGATGTCGATCGTGTAGTCGAGCATGAGGCCCCAGCCCGCCACAAAGCCGTGGATCCTTCCGAAGGCCTTTAGCGAGTAGTACTGTCCTCCACCCGCGACCGGGTAGGCGGTGGCGAGTTCGGCGTAACAGAGGCCGGTGCAGACGTAGGTCGTTGCGGCTATGGCGAAGGCGAGTGGGGAGACGACCCCCGCGAAGAGAGCGATGACTCCGAGTACGACATAGATGTCAGCTCCGACGTCGGCGTAGCCCATAGAGAAGGAGCCGAAGATGCCGACTTCCCTCTTGAGCTCCTGTGAATCCTCCCCCTGGACCTGAGGCAAACATCATGGCACACTCGTAGACCACTGCGCCGAGACGTGAATCATTTAATGATTGCGTAACTCGAGAGGGATTCGCGATTCTTAATAGATAATTAGGGTCAAGATGGGGCGCACCTCGATGAAAAAAGAAAGGCCGCCCGGAAGGGACCTCGCCGTCCTCTACCTCTCGATGACGCTGACGAGGATTGGGTTCGGGGTCATCATAATCATCTTTCCGGCCTATCTTCTCGGCGTCTCGGACATCGAACTCGCAGTCGCACTGGCGCTCTATCCCGTCCTCGAGGCTTTCTCTGCAATCCCGGTGGGGAGACTCTGCGACACGCGGGGGAGGAAGCGCGTCTTTGTCTTCGCGCTCGCGTATGTCGCCATTCTCACGGGAGCGATCGGGGTCACGAGAAACCTCTACTTCGTCGCAACCGTTCACGCCCTTATGGGGATAGGTGCGGCGGGTGTCACGGTTTCGTCCCTGACGATGATAACAGACGCGACGAACCTGGGGAACCGCGGAAAGGGGATGGGACTCTTCGATTTCTCGAACATTGGGGGTTACGCCGCCGGAGTGCTCGTTGGCGGGGGCCTGCACACTTACTTCGCCTCACAATTGGGATACGCATTCGCGGCCACTGGCGGGGCGATAGCCGCGGCCCTGCTTATCTCCACGATCCTGCTGAGGGAGCCCCCCAATCAGATAAAGCGCGAGGCTGTCTTGGTTAACCCTCTGAAGGCGCTCGACGCGAGGACGAAGGCGATCTTACCCGTCTGGCTGGCGCTGACGGCGATGATCGGGATTGCATTCTACCTCCCGGGGGCCTTGAGCAGGCTGGGGTTCGAAGCGACGACTACCTCTTACGTTCTCTTCGTCGGAGTCGCGGGGCTTGGCGTGGGTTCTGTCGGCTTCGGCGCCCTCTCCGACAAGATCGGGAGGGAGAAGGTGCTGTTGATTGGCGTGGTCGGGCTCCTCGGTCTCCTCCTCTCTCTCGCGACGACGTTGAGCGGGGGTGCCACAATCGATACACTAGTTCACAACCTTTACCTCATCGCCCCATTCGCTTTCGCGACTTCGGCGCTCGTGCCCAGCATCCTTGCAACGGTGGGGGACAGAGCCCGCCAGGAGATGAGAGGCTCTGCGATGGGCATCTACAGCGTGATGCTCAGCGGAGGGATCGCCTTCGGCACCCTGGTCGCGGGCTTTGCGCACACCATGGGAGGTCTTCCCGCGATCCTCTATGCGGGAGCGATTATCTTTCTTGCTGCCTGTCTCGTGAGTCTCTTCTTGACCAGAAGACTGAAGCCCTGAATCCGTGCGAAAGCATTATACTTTCAGAATTCCTGCTTCCTTCATTTGTTGCGGGGGTCGCCCAGAGCAACCAGCGGGAAGCCTGGTCAACGGCGCGAGCGAAAGTGCTCTCCGCGATGCTTAGGACCTCGTCCCTTAGTGTCGAGTAACTCGACGGGGAAGGGTTCGTGGGTTCGAATCCCACCCCCCGCATCCCTGCCCTCTTGCTGGAAGATCTTGGCGCGTCTTGCAACCACACAGTTGGGAGGTAGATACGTTCTACCTGAACTAGGAAGCCTCGTAAACAGTGTATATTCTGTATCCCACTGCCATGAACCAAAAGGCTACGAAAAAGGACAGTAAGCGTGTGTCGAATCAGGACACTGACCACTTACGGACGTCAAGAAGCAGGGTCGCAACCACCAGGAAGAGCCGGCGCTAACGGTTCCCTTGAGGCATCTTCCCTTCATCCTGGGGAACGCGAGAGCATCCTGACCATCTTCTCGGCTCTTTTCTCTCTCGTTTGATCCCTCTTTGCGCCCTCGACCCATTCGATGTACGCCTTCCTGTGTGAGTACGACAGACTGTTGAAGCGCGCATTGGCATCCTTGTTCCCCCGTAAGGCCCGAACTACGACCTCAGGGATGATGACCTCCCTGGGCGCAGTGTCACGCTCCATCGACACCTTCACTCTGACTCCCGCAGACTTGCCTATCATATCTCGAATCTCCTTCTTGACGACCATAAAGTGTCCGCCAGCTCCGTTTGGGAGTAGTGAGGTTCTGAACCGCACTCCGTCAATCGTTCCCTTCACCGGAACCCTCGAGCTCGTGCTCAGAAACTTCTCCTGGTCAAGTGGGAGGGCAAGGTACGTCCAGGTCCCTACGCCTTGTGGTCTTTCGAGACGTGCCTCGAACTTGTACCTGTCCATGTGCAGTGTGTCTTTGGCGCTTGAAAATAAAAACATTCACGAGGATTAACTCGTCGAATAACCTTATTCGGGCTCTTGGAGGAGGGGAGACAAGCGGATGCGCAGGCCAAAGAAGTATCGGAGGAGGCGGATACCATGGTTCGTCATCCTGCTGGGAATCTTTGTTGCCGTCATAGTGGGGGGCATCGCCTTCTATGAGAACCAGCAAGCGGGCTATAACTTCCCCTTTCCCTGCCTCAGCGAAGTCGCCAACTATCACGTACATCCCTACCTCAGGATAGTGATAGACGGTCAGAACATCACGATTCCAGCGGCGATTGGAATAGTGAACCCTCAGTATCAAAACGGAATTGCCCGCGGAGGCACCTGCTTCGAGCCACTGCACACCCACGATGCGACGGGGATTATCCATGTCGAGTCAGCTGGAAATACCAACTACACTCTATCTGAATTCTTTCAGATCTGGAATGACACCTACCACTCGATAACCCTGGGCGGCGTGAACCACCCCGTCGTGTTCAGTAACACCGACATTCTCGGATTCAGGGCCGACAGCACTCACAGGATTGTGCTCCTAGTCGATGGTCAGCCGTCGAGTGAGTATCAGTCGCTGGTGCTGAGCAAGCTGGACTACTGTAGCAGCGCCGGGCAAAGCATCCCGCCTTGCTATCCAACGGCCGGAGGGGACCCGGCCTACGGGGGAATCGCCTATCCGTACGGAACAGGACATACGATAGTTATCGAGTATCTTTCCACCTCCTAGGAAACCTCAATCACAGGGCATTGCCGCGGGGGTAAGGATGCAGTTTTTCTGACAGCCAAGCAATCCGATAGGATGAGGCTCCGCGTCACTAGAAGAAGTGCCGCCAGCTGAATGAATGATCCCCGGATGAGGACGAAAACGTGAAGGCGCTCGTCAATCCGTCGGCGGCTGCGTCTCTCTGTGAGAGGGGCGTCAGCCCGAAGGTGGTCTCGATGAACTTCAGGAGGGAGGTGTGGTCGGCGGCGGTGTGGTCGATGTATCCTCTCTTCGCGTAGGGTGAATTAAGTATCAAGGTCGAAGAAGTGAGCATGCTGTCCTCCCCCGCCGAGATTGTCCGCCGCTCCCCGGGAGGCCGAGCCGGGGGTTATTTCGTAGTAAATCGCTTTCATAGTCTGACACGGAGATTCGAAGAGCAAATCTCAGGCGTTCTAATTGGAAGACAGGACAGAGAAGGGGTAGCGAACTTCTAGAGAACTAATGCTCGCTACGGCAAATTGTGCCGGGGGGTTTTGGAATCTGGCAATCACGAGGACGATGTGAAAATTTGGTGGATTTGCGATGAAAGCTGGAACCGTCCAGATAAAAAAGGGGGGCGGACTCGGTCTGCCCGAGTCTCTCTTTAGGCTAGCTTGTAGCCTGTGGTTGTGAAGGTCACGAGAACTCTGTAGGAGCCGACTTGGTCCGTGGTGAAGGTGAAGTTGAACACCGTGGGGTCGGTCGTGAGGGTTATCGCCTTCTCTGAACCCAGTGTCTGAAGGAACTGATACTCGTTCGCCGTGTCGTTCCAGACCAAGAGCGAGATGTCAACTGAACCGTTGAGGTGACTGACACCCTGGGCTGCACTCAGGTTCACTTGTATCTTGAGCTCCTGGTTGATGAAGTTCCCGACGACTGAGTATTCTACGATGGGTTGGGCCGGGTCGGAGATCTGGAAGTCGTATGTGGATGTGTATGCGGGGAAGACCTTCGCCAGTACGGGAGTCGCAAGCAGGACTCCTATCGCTGCTACCCCGAGGGCTATCCTTGTTCTCGAGAGCGTCGTTGCCATGTTCATATGTCTTCGCGATTAGATGGGAATTCGAAGAAGAAGTCCCTCCCGTTCGTTCGAGGGGAGAAACGAGAGAACTGGGAGCGAACTTGGGAAGAACTTGAGAGGAGAGCAGGGTTATTGATATAAGGGGAAGGGAAAGCCCAAAATCTCAGAATCGAAGCTTGTCGTCTTCGTCGTGGAGGGAGGAGGCCACCAAAAGGATGCAGAAGGTGCTGAAGGTGAACGAGGAGTGCGTGAAGTACGTCGGGCTTGATAAGGACGCTATCGCAAACCAAGTCTTCAACGCCCTCCTCACTCTGTCGGCGAAGACTGACGCGCCCGTGAAGCTCTCGGAGATAGCGGAGACAATCTACAATACCTCGGAGAAGAGCAAACAAGACATCCTGAGACTCACCATGGATAAGACACTTCTGAAGTGTGGAATCGTAGAGAAAATCTACTTCACAGAGAGAGACGTGAGGTACTTCCCGTCTGCCTACCGATTTCAGGAGGTGCGGAGGGTGGAGAACAGCGCGGGTCAAAAGATGGACCAGCTAATCGGAGAGGTCATGGAGGTTCCACGAAAGTACTGGCCGGTACCCAGAGAGTTCTACGAACTGACCGCTCTTCGGGGCGGATACGAAGACGCCTTGTCTAGGCTGGAGGAGGACCGCGAACAGGGGTCAGTCGACGCGGCGACTTATTCTCAAGTCAAGGCAAGGCTGCAGGCTGAGATGGAACTCATCGTGAAGAAACTCAGGGAGTACGAAGGAATCGGCGACTTGATGACTACTAGATAGAGCCTTGAATTCTTCTCTTCAACTCTTCCAGTTCCCGCTCGAACCTCTCCTTCAATTCTTTGTACTTCGTCTCTGAAATCATGTCGGCCTTCATCCATTCTTCAAGCCTCGCGAGCGACCTCTCTAGCCGCAGGGAGCCCAGGCGAGTAAAGTACTCACCATCAGCCGGTCCCGGCAGACGTGCCCGGACTCGCGTGTAGACTACTGAAACAATGGCCACAGATACAATCTGGTAGAAGACCCAAGAAAGAGACGAACCCACATCGGAGAGTTGGGTCAGGTAGGTCGTCTGACTGTCCAAGATCGAGATTATCTGAGTGCTAGTCGATGCGGAGGTCCCCGGAGCGGCGTAGGTTGTGAAGTTTGCAATCCCATCTATTGCCAGTTTTCTTCCCGCCGCCAGGACGTCCGCGACGCTACCATTGAGGGGGTAGGTGATCGGGGGGTAGAAGATTTTGGTGACAGTACCCGCGACAGTGTAGTTTTTCCCTACCACCGTGTAATTCGAGAAGAGCGTCTTCCACCTCTGCACGACGTTGGTTGTGGAGTTTATGAGTGCCGCCTGACGGATCTCGATGCCGACCTGGGCTAGGTAGAGGGCGACGTAAGGCTGGGTAAGCGTCAGCCTAACGCCAAGAGTAACGGGGACTCTGAGACCGCTTATCATGTAAGAGGGGTAACTCAAGCTGACCGCGAGCGTCCAGTTTCCGTCGCTGGAGGTTGACGTATATTGACTCATCTTACTTGGTGCGGTGAGGGAGGCCGCCGCATAGAGACCCCCGAAGTAAATTGAGGGCGATAGAAGAAGCGGTATGAGAATGACGTACATTTGCATTCTTCCGAGCCTGAGCATGAGCGAAGACTTCGGCCTGCTCCAATTCTTAAAGTTGAACGAAGGGGTTGCCTCTTGCGGGGACCCAACTTGCCGGACGACTCGGAGTCGCACTCCCAATTTCGGTTGCTGTGGCAGGAGGGGGGCTGCTCATCACACCGGCTGGCCTCGCCGGCCTAAAACTGGGAGCGGCGCGAGCCGCGAAGCTTCAGCGCGACGGTCTTCCTAATCTTATCGAAGGCGTTCACGACCTCCTCCTTTGCGAGGTAGGGGTCCGACTCGGTGGCGCGTATCCGGTCGGGCGAGATCTCAACCTCATCGATCCGCAGAGGGACCGACATGCCGAGGAGGCTCGCCAGCTCCTGGACCGCCTTCGGGTAGCTTGCGTTCGCCCGGTACTTGAACAGGTGACCCTCCTCCTCTCGGACCGGGTCGGGGTCCAGTGGCACCACCAGTTCTCCCGAGGAGAACCCCTTTACCAGTTTGTCTCTCGCCTCGTCAACAATCTGCTGGACCTTCCGCTTGTCGTCACGAAGAGCCGCCCGTCTCTGACTCAGCTCCCCAGAATCCTTCCATTCGATCCCGATAAGCGAGTAGAACTTCTTATCCCTCCCCGTCCGCTTCGGTTGCTGCTTGAACTCGCCCTCCACGAATTCGAGTTCGCTGTCTATCTGGTCGAGCATCTTCTCTTGCTCGATTAGCTCGGAGGCGATCACTTCGAGCTCCGACAGGTTCATGCCCGTATCTATGCCAGATGGCCAGTCACGTCGAGGACGGCTTGCTTGAAGTCAGTCTGGGAGAGGCCCTTCTTCTCGTATTCTCCCTTGTACGAGTCCCACGCGTCCTCCGCATCCGCGACGTAAGGCAGCAGGCGCTCCCCGACTGCCTTTACGTTCAGAAGCACGGTCAGAGCGGCTGCCTCCCCCTCCACCGCAGGCGCCTTGATGATTATTATCTTCCTGTCCTCTATCTTAAACCTGTCTTGGACAATCTTCCTCACCGTCGCCCTCTCTTCCGCCGTCAGTAGCCCCTTGGACTTCACTATCACGCACGCAGAATCCTTGGGATTTCCGTTCGACGCATCGTGGTCCTCTCCGAGGTCGAAGAGGATGCCTTCGTTGCCGTCTTTCATCGCGTCAAGGACAGACTTCAACTCGGAACCTCCCTGGGGGACAAGCGGAATCAACCACGGGATGACGAATTTTGGCTTCTGGGCCGCGAGCCAGGTTCTGTAGTTGGACATGTCCCACTCGGTCTCCCGGATGAATGAATTCATGAAGCCCGCGATCGCATGAGCCGAGATCAGGTTCATGTTCCTGTACTCCTTCCAGCCGACCTGAATCTGCTTCGGGAGGTCGTCGACTATTGAGACACGTTTCGCCAGCCTGGCCTTCTGCTTCTCTCCGTTGGCGCGGAGCATCTTGTTGTCCATCAGGATCGGCGCGTCTGCGTACTTCATCTGGTACGCCAGTGTGAGCACGATGCTTATGCAGGCTGGCTCGTATATTACCGGGTCCCACCCGAACTCCGGGATTATTCCAAAGGTTGCCACAGTGGCCGGGTTCGTGCTCGCGTTGCTCTTCGCGTACTCGATGAAAGCGGAGGAGAAGGAGCCACCGGTCCCACCCCCCATGCTGAACGGCAGAATGAAGCCTCTGACAGGTTCGGGGGATATCGAGTTCAGCCGCGCGGGAAGGTCGTGCTTCTCCTCGATCTCTCCCCTGAATCTGGAGCGACCCTCCGCCCAGTTACGCGCCGCGCCGCCCAGACCGTAGAGGGCGTGCCTGTCTCGCATCGCAAAGAGTTCGGGATACGCCTGAAGTATGAGGTTCGCGGACCTCGGGTCGAGGTCGACCAATAGGGCCCTGGGCACGATGGGCACCTCACCCTTCCTGAGGGAGGTTCCGAATCGCATGATCGTCGTCCCATACTTTCGCAGGATCTCGAGCTGCTCCTTCTCGCCCTTCAGCGAGGGTGCCTTCGGGTCCGCGCCTATGTCCGTCAGCACCCATCGGTAAGCCTCCGCGCCAATGCCGACTCCCGCATGACCCATGCAGGCCATAATCACAGGATTTGGGGCGAGGGGGGCCTGCTTCGCCATTGCAGCGGCCACGAATTGCCGAAGGTGGGCGGACCGCTTTTATACTTTCTCATTCGTTTCGTCGCAAAATTGGGGGAGCAGGTAGAAAGAGAGGACAGACTCTTCCTCGTGGACACATCGGCCAGCATGGCGGAGCGCGTCGGGCCAGACCATTCGAGGAAGATCGACATCGTGAAGAGAGGCCTCAAGCAGTTCTGCCTGGAGCACTGGCCCGAGATGTATTACGACAGACCCCTCCGAATGGGGATAGTGATCTTCAGGCAGACGGGACTACCCGCGACACCATACTTCGAACAGCTCGTCCCCCTCTTCCCAACACCTCCGGTCCTCGAGGTATACAGGATTGACAAGATCAAGGTTCGAGGCAGCAGTCCACTCTACGAGGCCCTCAAGTATGCCAGCACGGTGATGCGGGGCTCGACACGCCCGGTCAGGAGGGTGAAGCTGATAGGGGACGGAGAGAACGACGGACGAGACCCGATGAAAGAGGTCGACGAGGTCGCCGCCAAGGGGATAAGGATTGACTGTGTTGAGGTCTCGGAGGAGGCCTCGAAGCTGATGACCGAGGTAGCTGCGAGAACGGGCGGGAAGCATTCTCTCGTCGACACGAGTCGCGACATAAGGAAGGCACTCGAGGAGTGACGGAGCGAGCCCTGTCACAGGGCCGCAAAAAAGACATAAATAGACTGCGACGAGTTGGAGTCGGAAGTTGGGAGGAGAATTGAGTTCAGGGATCCGTTCGAGACGAGGCGATTCACTTTATCGCATCTCCCCCATCGGCTGGCCGCACCAGTAACCTCAATCGAGTAGACTTCGGATTTCTCTTCATCGCTCAAGACCGCGAGAGGTTCTTCGCTTGTTGAACGAGTCGTCCCGGATAGTAGTGGTAAAGTTCGGCGGGTCTGTGCTCGACAGCGAAAGCTCGGTCGACAAGGCCGCCAAGGTGGTCAAGGATTCTCACGAGAGAGGGGACGGCGTGATCGTCGTTGTCTCTGCCATGAAAGGCGTCACGGATAGTCTACTCGAGTTCTCCAAGCATTCGAACCCGTCGATGCCTCCATCTAAACTCGATGACCTCCTCTCTCTCGGGGAGAGAGCGAGCGCGCGCCGTTTCGCGGCCGCCCTGCAGCGAGGAGGCGTGGAGGCGGTGATCATCGACCCAGACTCAAAGCTCTGGCCCATAGTCACGGACGAGACCCATCTTAACGCCAACCCCCTGATAGAGGAGAGCAGAGAGCTCGTGAGGTCCCTAATCGTGCCCCTCGTGAACGAGGGAAAGGTCCTGGTCGTTTGTGGATTCGTGGGGAGAAGCACAACTGGAAAGATCACCACGATGGGTCGCGGTGGTAGTGATACGACGGCCATCTTCCTCGGGAGGTGCCTCGGCGCAAAGGAGGTCGTCTTGATAAAAGACACGGAGGGTGTCTTCTCGAGCGACCCCGACAAGGTGGAGAACCCGTACTTCGTACAGAGCCTTGAAGGAGATGAGGCCGAACGCCTCGCCTCGGGGGGCGCAAAGTTCCTGCAGGCGAAATCTCTACGGTTCAAGCCGGAGGGAATGCGGATAAGGATCACGAGCCTCGACAAGATCGAATCGGGGACGGTGATAGAGGGTGAGCTACCGGACTTGGCGGCCCGGCTGGAGCAGGAGAGCGTCACGATGATCACGGTGGTGGGAAGCGCGGCCTCCAGAATCGAATCGATCGTAGAACTCACTCGAGCGGTGGAGCGTGCACACGCGAGGTTGCTCTCGCTCTCACTGGAAACCAACTCCGTGATCCTTTACGTGGCTGGCGGGAGAGACATTACCGAGATCGTTCACGACGTGGTCACGAGGAAGGGGGTCGGGAAGGCGGTCTCGGCCTTCGAAGGGCTCGGCATGTTGACGGTCTACGGAAAAGGCCTCGAGACAACACCCGGACTGGTGCAGAGGCTGACTCAGCCGCTGGCCCGCGCTGGGATAAACCTGTACGGAATAATGACGATCTCGTCGTCAATTCGCGTCTTCCTTCAGTCAAGTCAGGCCGCTGCGGCGTTGGATATGGTAAAGAAGGCGCTCATCGCAAAGGAAGAAGAGGAGGAGGAGGAGCAAGGCGAGGGGAGAACGTAATTGGTATTTGGGAAGGCCGTGAGGCTTTCGAGGATAACTGAGGACGGGAAGATGCTCTGCGTACCGATGGACCACGGTTTGACGATGGGACCCGTAAGAGGCCTCGAGGAGCCGCAGGCGATCATCAGGGCCGTCGCTCAGGGAGGAGCCACCGCCGTACTAGTTCACAAGGGAGTCATCAAGGCCTTGAGGGAACCGCCGGACACCGGGATCATCCTTCACATCTCGGGAAACACCACGCTAGGCCCGTCTCCCAACCGGAAGGTCCTCGTTTCGTCGGTCGAAGAGGGGATCCGCCTCGGCGCGGATGCGATCTCCGTTCATATCAACATCGGAGGAAGGGACGAGCCCGAGATGATTCAACAACTAGGGAGCGTGGGGGACGCGTGCGATGAGTTCCAGATGCCTTTCGTCGCGATGATGTACCCGAGGGGAGAATCGATCAAGAATGAGTTTGACCCGGAGATTGTCGCTCAGGTCGCGAGGGTGGGAGCGGAGGCGGGAGCCGATATCGTGAAGACCCTGTATACGGGCGATCCCCAGAGTTTCAAGAGGGTGGTCGCGACCTGCCCCGTCCCGGTCGTCATCGCCGGGGGACCGAAGGTAGAGAATGACGGGGAGGTGTTGAAGATGGCAGAAGGGGCGATGGAAGCGGGGGCGGCCGGGGTGACTTTCGGGAGAAACATCTTCCAGCACCGCGACCCGGCCAGGATCACGCGCGCCCTCCACAAGGTCGTCTTTGAAGGAGCGCTTGCCTCTGACGCGCAGCGGGTCCTTCAGCATGGTTGACCCAGTGAAAGACATCATCGTCGAAGCGACGGACGAGGTGGAGGTCGGTCAGGTCCTGGGTCAGATGGCGGAGCTCGGTCTCACCAAGCTCCTGGTGAGAAGGCCGTTGGCGGCTGACTCCCGTCTCCAGGGGATCACCACGATCGGAGTCTCGGGCACGGACGTTCTCATAGCCGATGCTGACAAACAGGGCGGGCCGGGGACAGCCGCGATCATCGAGATATCGACCTCGAAGGACGTCGAGAGGGCGGTTCGAGCGGGCGAGAGAGGGCACGCCTTCGTGATCGTCTCCTGCCGCAACTGGGTGATAATCCCCCTAGAGAACCTCGTTGCCGAGTTCTCTCGAAGAGGAAGGAGACTCTACGCGATGCTCGAGGACGGACAGGAGGTGGATCTCCTATTCACCGTGCTCGAAAGGGGGGTCGATGGGGTCGTAGTCCCCGCCTCGATGCTCCCGAGGACGAAGGAGAGGTTGCGCTCAATCGCGGTGAAGAGCCCGTTGGGCCTCTCCAAGGCGAGGGTGGTCAGGGTCTCGGACGCCGGGCTCGGAGAGAGGGCGTGCGTGGACACAACCTCAACCCTCAACGTTGGCGAAGGAATGCTCGTGGGGAGCATGTCGAGTTTCTTCTTCCTCGTCCACAGCGAAACCATCCCGACCGAATACATTCCGACGAGGCAGTTCAGGGTGAATGCGGGTGCGATACACAGCTACATTCTCGGGGGAGATGAAAGAACCAGGTACCTCTCCGAGCTCGAGAGCGGAGACACGGTGCAGATAGTCGATAGCAAGGGGAGCAGGAGAGTGGTGACGGTGGGTCGGGTCAAGATAGAGAGAAGGCCGCTCGTCATGGTGGTCGCAAGGGCGGAGGAGGGAGGAGAAGAGGGGTCGGTGATGCTTCAGAAGGCTGAGACAGTGCGACTAGTGAAACCCGACTCCACCCCGGTGGCCGTCACGGGCATAAAGGAGGGGGATTACTTGTTGGTTCATCTAGCGGCGAGCAAAGGAAGACACTTCGGCGGAAGCGTTGACGAGTTCATCCTCGAGCGCTGAAAGAGCGCTAGAGTAGGCGTTTGAATGCAGAAAGGAGCGAAGCTGTGCGCGACGATAGCCGCCCCCGATATCAAGACGCTGATGGGCAAGACAAGAAGGGCTCTAGCCGAGGGGGTGGACCTGGTCGAACTCAGGCTAGACTACCTCCAAAGAGGCTCCGAAGAGGAGATCGTGAAAGAGATCTCCCCGATCTCGAATTTCTGCATCCTGACGGTCAGGTCAAGGGCGGAAGGCGGTAAGTTTCGGGGCGGGGAGAGAGAAAGGCTTCAGCGACTGCTCGCTGTTTCGAAGGCTGGCCCGCACTACATCGACATCGAGCTT
>VBPP01000050.1 GCA_005877365.1 Nitrososphaerota archaeon | reverse complement strand
ACCAAGCGCCAGACCAACGACAAGGAAGAACGATGCGATTACGAACACAACGCTCGCCTCGACGGAATGTTGAAAACCTGTGGTCTGCAGCGCGCCTGCGTAGTTAGTTATGCCTGCAAAACCCGTCTTTTCCGGATTGGTCAGGTCGTAGAAAGAGAAACTAGACCATAAAGCGAACGCGATGGGGTATAGAGTAAAAATTGTAATTATTGCGAGTGCCGGAAGAGTGGTCAGGAAAATAAAGAGGGCTCCACGTCCTCTGAGACGTCTGGACGCGGAGACCAAGCATCTCTAGCCGGAGCTGGCCTTTAGGTCGTTCCACTGCTTCGCTAGGTCAGCTAGCGCATTCATGATGTCGTTGTCGGTGTTGGGTTTCTGTCCCAGCATCAATGCAGTGATCGTGGTCCTGGCGGGGCCCTGGACGAACCCTCCACTCCATTTTGTCCAGTATTTTGTCAATCCGTCGGTTTGGTGCAGAACGATCTTCTGCGCCTGATCCTTCATGATGTTGATGTCTCCGAATGAATTGTAGGCTTTTACGACGTCCGGGTCGCTCCACAACGGGTCGTATACAAACCCGACAGCCAAGTCTGTCGCAATCCTCTTGGCTACCCGGTAAGCCCCGTTTGCGTAGTCACCGTTGAACTTGTCGTCCGTCTTTCCGCCGAAGTACTGCTGGAAGCTCCATTGCGCCTGCATTGCGTCTTTCCCCCTCTTCACGTTGGAGGTCGTCATGTTGTACGGTCTCATCCAGCAAGAAGCGTATCCGCTGCCAGGGTTCAGAGCTTGCTTTATGTTTCCTGCTTCTTTTTGAGGAGAAGTATTCGTCCCTATGAAGTCGTACCTGGGTTCCCACATATAGGCATGCGTGCCAGCGCCCATCGTGTTTGCGCAAGTTGGATCGTCGTAGTTTACGGTGTCTGGCGTCATCACCTTGTACTTGTTAATTGCGTCCACTAGCCATCTAATCGTCTTGAAGACAGGTCCGCCTGGAGTGTCGAAAATCGGGTTGAGATCCTTGTCGAAGAATGCAGCGTTTGGACCGTTGATTCCCTGCATGAAGTTATAGAATGTCTGCCAGAAGCCATAGCTGCCGAAGAACGCGGCAAGCGGAAACTTTACCGACGGAACCTTCTGCTGAATCTGCTGGGCGTGGGTGATCACATCGTCCCAAGTCTGAGCCGGTGCGGTTATCCCTGCCTGCGAAAGGATTCGACTGTTGTACAGGTAGCAGGTATAGTCACCGTAGTAGGAGAGGCCATACATTTTTCCAGCCTTGTTAAGGAATCCAGGGAGGTAACCGGGCGTGATATCGGCCTTGTACTTTGTAATCTCCGGGAAATAATCCTGGGCGGGAGCTATCCAACCCGCCGGCTCGAAGAGAATCTGGTAATTGACGTCGGAGTAGAGGATATCGGTTGGTACAGCTGAAGAAAACCTAGAGATAACGTCGTCACCGTACGTTTCTTGCGGAACTGAACTCAGGACTACATTCGACTCGGGGTGAGCCGCGTTGTATCTTGCGACATTGTCCTGAACCATCTGCACTCCATACTGCCAAATGAAGAAATCGATTCTGATGGGACCGGCAGATGAAGTGGTTGTAGTTCTTTGTTGACCACCCTGAGTCGAGACATAATAATAGCCTCCCGCCGCTGCGGCTGCGACAGCCCCAATGCCGATGGCGGCAGCGCCCATTCGGCTAATTGCTTGTCTACGGGAAATTCTCTGATCCAGCCTATCTTGAAAAGTCTTGGTTTCAGGAGAAGTTTCAGATTTATTCTCGGCCACCTTTTTCTTAGGTTTGGCCATGAGCTTTGTGTAGTCTTGCTGACTTATTAAAGCTAATCGCGAATCTTGAGCGAGAAAGAAAACAAGACCCCCAGTGAGGAGTTCTATGTGAGATATCTGAGTAGCTGACAAGTCACCCCGAAACCAGACCCGGAATGTACCACCTCCTTCGAAGACTGCTGCCTCAGAAGAAGACAGAAGTCGAAGAACTCAGGGAGCTGGAGTCACGATTGCTTCTAGGGGAAGGAAAACTGATCTTCTCGAAGAAGGAGGTGGCGAAGGAGCCCGCAGACTTCTGCAGAGATTTCATGACCAAGCCGCTGCAAAGCGACCTAGCGAGGGGAGCCGACAGCGAGGCTCTCTCGAGGTACTTCAACATCAAAGAACTCGAGCCCCGCTGAAGGTCCGGAGAGAGTCAGGCGCTGAAAGAATGTATGAAGAAGACAAGACGACTGCCAACGAGCTTCTGACATGGCTCACCAAGATCAAGGCCGAATCAGTCCTCAAAGACCTTGACGACACACGCTTGAAGCGCACTTCGATGCGCCGGAACATACGCGCGACGCCAGGCTCATTCCCGGCAGCGACGTGGAGGTGAAGTGGTGCGAGCATTGGTCAGAGTACGTCTGGCTCGCCTGCCAGAGAGAGTTGGACGAGGCAGAGGTTTTCGGCACTTTGAGGCCGGTTCGTGGAATGGGGTTAATCGAGCTAGGATTCCAGGAGGTGCGGTTTCCCGAATACTATGTGAAGAAGGCGGAGGCTGCAATGAACACACCCTACAAAGAAGGCAATCCTCCTGGGACACACCGAGAGATTCGCATTGACGCAGGTCAGGGGTCGGTTATATGTTCAGTCGCAATTCTCGTGTGATGAGCTTGGCTAACGCGACGACGACGACAGACTCAGACGCCATTGCGAGAGAGGTGAGTCGAAGTCGGAGGAACAGGACGCTCGTCTGGGGGACATTCCTCGTTCTCGCGGCTACCCCAGCAGTCTCGCTGGATGCTGCGCTAGGTGCTCCTCTGTTTACAACGACCGTTCTTGCGATAATGGCCACGGCATTTTACGCAAAAGTTCTCAGATACAAAGGTAGAATTCCAAAAGACGAAGGCAGCGGATTTTCCCTCTCAGGCGACATCGCTTCCGTCAGCAGTGAAAAGGCGACAATACCAACTGTAGTCGGATACAAAGTCGGCCCCAATCACTGGTTCATTCGAAGATCTTTCCTCACATTCGATTGCTTTCACGCGAGAAACATAGTTTGGGCCTATGAGAGAAGGGTCAGGCACATGCTCTACGGCATCGTCCCTCTGTATTCGGAGTATCATCTTCTCCTGAAACTGAACTCGGGCAGAGAGATCACGAAGCGATACAGCAAGGGCAATGTAGGGGTCGCGATGAATTTCGTCCAAAACACGGCCCCGTGGGCTGTATTCGGATACTCGAAAGAGTTAGACGAGGTGTGGAGGAAGAGAAGAGACGCCTTTCTCGCAGGCGTAAACGAAAGACGTCGGGCTTTTGTCCTCGCCTGAACTTTCAGACTCTCTTTGTCGGTGTACCGTCCAAGAGTTATTTGACGAACTCAACGTTCGGCAGGCTCCTGAAAGCATCGTCCCCTGTCAGGTACTTCATCCGCAACCGCTCTGCGATGGCATAACCGAGCGCGTCCGCGTATGAGAGACCAACTCTCTTCGATTTCATCCTCAGCTTCAGGGCCATCCCGCTTCTGACATCCTCATCAATGATTTCCG
>VBPP01000078.1 GCA_005877365.1 Nitrososphaerota archaeon | reverse complement strand
CTCTAATTTCCTCGGAAACACGATAATTCTAGTCGTATGTGAGCAAATCCCGTATTAGGCAAAAAGGCGACCCGGCCCGTATGTCATTATTCGTCGGACTGGATCTGCACAAGGTGTACTCCGAATTTGCCGTCATGGACATTTTTGGCAACGTCCTGAGGCAAGGGAGGGTAGAGAACACGCTGGACAAGATGAGGGAATTCTCCGAAAGCCTTCCCTCGTCTTCCTCGGTGGTCATGGAGTCCTCCTCGACGTGGTACTGGGCACACAGGCTCCTCTCGGAGAGGCACAACGTCACCCTCTCGAACCCCGTCAGGAACAAGGCCATCGCATCAGCAAAGGTGAAGACCGATAAAATCGACTCGACCACCCTCGCTAACCTCTTGAGGGGAGGCTGGGCGGCCGAGAGCTACGTGCCATCGAAGGAGACGATGGAGTTCAGGGAGCTCGTGAGGTTCAGGGCTAACCTGGTGAGAGAGAGGACCAGGATGAAGAACAGGATACACGCCTACCTGCTCATGAACAACATCTCAATCGACGCGGGCCCCTTCACCAAGGGTTTCGTGGAGAAGGTGAGAGGAATAGACGACGCAAGAGTTCAGAGCTACCTGAGGCTCATCGACGGCCTGAACAGGGAGATACGCGAGGCCTCGATGACGATACGCCGGAAGGCGGGTAGCAACGAGGACGCCAGTCTCCTGATGACGATACCCGGAATCTCGTACTACTCCGCTCTGCTCATAATCAGTGAGATAGCCGAGATAGAGAGGTTCGAGGATTCAGCCAGCCTCGTGGGCTACTCCGGGCTCGCGCCCTCGACCCATTCGTCGGGAGGGAAGACACACCACGGACCGATTACGAAGACTGGGAGCAGCTACCTGAGATGGATAATGGGCCAGTGCACCAGGGCCCACATGCGTGTGGAACCCGAAGGGACTGTCGCCAACTTCTACGCCAGGATCGCGAGGAAGAAGGGAGACCAGAAGGCGATCGTCGCTGCGTCTGCGAAGCTGCTCAAGATAGTATTCTGGGTCCTCAAAGAGAAGCGGGCGTATCACAGTTGAGGGGCGTGGCTGCGATAAACAGTATGAGGGAAAGCCTCGAAATTCTAAGCGCGGTATGCCCCTTCAACAAGGTGTCGGAGACGCGACAGTGAGGGCAAGCCTCGAATGGGTAATTGGTATACCACGTCTCCTTGCTGCTCGTCCTATGCTTAAATCGAGCTCACATGGGTAATGCCTAGAACAGGCGTTCCAAGACAAGAAACGGCCGCTTTACTCGCTTGGCCGGGATCTGGTTACAAAAGCTAGTCTTACAGAGGTTCAACGGAGGCTCCTCGGAGGCCTTAAACTCGACAGAGCCGAACAACAGGAGACTTGTGAACAGCAGAAGACTTTTCTCCCTTTGTCTCCTATGACTCTTGGTGCCCAAGGCCAAAGCAAACATTGAGGTACAAGAATCGAATGCGATTCTGACAATAACACTGAGTCGTCCCGACCGTCTTAACATCCTGGACCTGGAGACGAGGAAGGAGATTTTGCGCGTGTTAGAGACATACGAGTCAAACCGGGAGATAAGGTGCCTACTCTTAACGGCTCGGGGAGAGGTCTTCAGCGCTGGCGCAGATATCCGGTATCTTCTTTCGCTGGACAACAAGACTTGGCGGGAGTATGCTGGGTTTGTGCGTTCCTTCCTGACATACGTCGAGAGTTATCCCAAACCGGTGGTGGGAGCGGTCAACGGCACAGCGGTCGGTGGAGGGCTGGAGCTGCTCCTGGTTCTTGACATCGTCGTCGCGAGTTCGGAGGCGCGTTTTGGACAGACAGAGCTGAACGTGGGACTGATTCCCGGTGGCGGAGGGTCTCAGAGGTTGCCCAGACTGATAGGAGTGAGAAAAGCGAAGGAGATGATCTACACTGGAGGGCTGCTCTCTGCTGAAGAGGCGCTTCGATTAGGCTTGGTGAACATCGTGGTCGAGAAGGAGAGGCTGATGGAGGAGGCGCTCTCGGTCTGCGAGAGAGTCAGGTCGAAAAGTCCCATGGCATTGAAGCTAGCGAAACGCGCGATAAACAGTGCTCTCTCCATGAGCCTGCAGGATGGTCTCGCGTTCGAGAGTGAGCTCTATTCGAAAATCCTGTCGAGCCGTGACGCCAAAGAAGGGCTTAGGGCATTCCTGGAGAAGCGGCAACCGCAGTACATTGGAGATGGGATTGGCTAACCGTTCTAGGGGGGCGACGCTAACCGTTCTAGGGAGCGACCCCAGGCGGAGTGTCAAGGAGTCTGCCGTTAGGGTCTCCAGGGACGATGGACGCTATCTGCTCGTCCAGTCTCTCTATGAAGTCCTCGACCATCGAGAGGTTCACGTTCCCAGACTAGGCATTTGCAACTATGGTCGGGGAGCGAACCGTGGATTCCGAATAGACCAATGGAGCGCAGAGGAGAACTGCCACTGAGGGGATTAGTACTATAAGTTCACTCAGACTTATTGGAGGAGGTACGGGCACTCCCAAGAAGAAGAGCCCGGCTTGATCTCCTGGAACCAAGAAGATATACGAGATGGCCGCAATACTCCCGAGAATCGTCGCGGTTCGGGGTCTCATGAAAATCAGGACAAAGGAAGCGATGCCCAGTATTACTGTGGCCAAAAAAATAGGGATCAACGCGTAGGACCTAAGGGTTGAGGGAGGACGAGTCTCCAATCCGGCAGGGGTCAAAAGGAAGCCGAATACCGCCATCACACCGAACGCGACCACAAGGATCTTGCGGTTTCTAGAGAGTTCCATCGCTTGACTGGGCGATTGATTGAGAGTTGTTATAAGTACGTTCGCGCAACTTAGATCAAAACCTTCTAGGTGCTCTCCCCTGATTCAGCTAAAGAAACTTGGTTTCGAAGCAGACAAGGATCATCACGGAGTTATTCAGGCAACGCATTCCAACCCGAACTTGACTAGGGGGAGCCTTGCAAAGGAGGTCAGCTTGCCAAAGAGCCCACGATTGACCTGAACTCTGCGTCATCAATATTCGACTTTTTTTCTTCGGACCTCTTCTTCACCTCGGCAAGAATCTTATCGAGCTGACCCTTATCTGCTTCCAAGCCGAGTTCCTTCAGCTTCCATTCGACCGAGTGCACACCGGACTTCTTGCCCAGAAACACCCCGTGTCTGTTTCCCACGATTTCTGGAAGGTAGGCTTCGGAGCCGAGATTGTATTTCATCCATCCAGCAATGGAGATTCCCGCCTCCCTTGTGAATACCCTGTCGCCCACGACTGGTTTGTTGGGTGACAGCGGAAACGCCGTCAGCCTTTGCACCAGCTCGGATAACTCCTTGAATTTCGAGAAATCGAACCTGACTGGCTGCCCGTAAAGGTACTTGAGGGCCATCGCCACCTCTTCAAAGCTGGCATTACCTGCCCTCTCTCCTATTCCGTTGACTGACGTGTGGACGGTTGAGGCGCCGTTCTCCAGCCCCGCGATCGCGGTGGCAACGCCGAGGCCGAAGTCGTTGTGCGTATGGACCTCCAGTGGTTCCTTGACAACGCTTCTGACTAACCTTACAAGTTTCCCGAAGGCTTCAGGCGAGGCGCACCCGAAAGTGTCTACGATTACGAAAGAATCTGGATGAGCCTGTTGAGAGATTTTCTTCAGCGCGCTCGTCAAGAAGCTTGGGTCTGCCCTGGTACCGTCTACTCCGAAGAAAGCCGTCCAAAGTCCATGCTCCTTCGCAAACTCAATCGAATCGATGGCTTTCTGTATGACCTGTTCGTGGGTCCAATCGAACTGCCTGAGCTTTGGGACGCCAACGGGTCCTTCGCATATTATTCCCTCGACGTCGCACTTCAGAGCAGCCTCTATGTCCTCCCGGACGAGCCTTGAGAAGGCTATGACTTTCGCCTTCAGTCCGAGATGCGCGATCTCTTTGACGGCTGCGAAATCGTCCTGCGAGACTACCGGCATCCCGGCCTCGATTCGATGGACACCCACCTCGTCGAGTTTCCTCGCGATCGCTACTTTCTCAGCCCTGCGCAGCACGACGCCAGGTGTCTGCTCGCCGTCTCTCAAGGTAACGTCGTGAAAGATTGCCTCTTTCTGGAACTCGAATCCCGAAACAACTTCAGAATCGAAGTTGAAGCGGCTGGTCCAATGGTCCCTCCCAACCCATTTCCCGCTTTCAGAGTTCTCACGTCGCGTCC
>VBPP01000077.1 GCA_005877365.1 Nitrososphaerota archaeon | reverse complement strand
TTTTGGCAGCCTCGGCTTCCGGGTTCCACGGGTTCCGTCGTCTGCGATTTTTGCTTCTTGGTTCAAGACAATTGACACTGATGGTGATTATTGCAGGAGCCCGAAAGACCCTCGTAGTTGGCGTATAGGCTCCCATTGAAGGTTATCGGAGTCCATAGGGAGGATGGGGTAAAGGGGAAGATTGCTTCGACGATCAAGGAGATTGAACTGCACCGTCGTGAGTTGGAGAGCATGAGAAATCGGCTCGCTCAAAGAAGGAAACTACTATACGACACCACGGTCCGGGCGCTCACCGCCAAGGACAAGTCGAAGGCAAACGTCTACGCGAACGAGTGGGCGGAGTTGAGGAAGGTCGCCAAGGTAGTCTACGCCAGTGAGCTCGCACTGACGCAGGTGATCCTCCGCCTCGAGAGCATAAACGACGTCGGAGACGTCATCTCGCACATGAGCACTGCCTTCAAAGTTCTCAGGAAGGTGAGCAAGACAGTGCAGGGACTCGTCCCCGCCCTCGACCAGGCCTCGGAGGAGATCAACACCACTCTCACGGAGACGATGGCCGAGATCGGGAACGTGACGCCCTCGATCTCCCTGAATCTTCAGACAGAGAGTGGGGAGGAGCTGGTCGAACAGGCGAGAAAATACGCGGAGGAGCAGGCGGAAGAGATGCAGCGGAACCTCACTGTCACCCCGGAGGCGATCAGGCGACAGACAGGGAATTCCCTCAGGGTACCCGTCCTCGCGACAGGGGAGGATGACGGGGAGAAGCGGTTCCTGGGTGTCCTCTACACCTCCGCCCGCGAAGACGGGTCGGAGGACCAGGTCTTGAAGTACGCATCGGCCCACGCTGGAGCAGTCGACGTCAACGACGCATCGAAGACTCTGGCCCTGCAGCCCGACGAAGTCGAGCACGCGATGCTGAAGCTGCTCTCGGAGGGGAGGGTTAAGCTGGTCAGGTCTGGGGAAGAGCAGGGTTGAGCGTCGTCGCGGCGAGGGAGCTGGAGGAGGATGCGAGGAAGTACGCGAGCGAGGCGATAAGGCTCGATTCGCAGGGCGCCCACGGAATGGCGATTCAGATGTACCAGAGGGCGATCTCGACGCTGATAAAGCTGGTACACCTTTACCCCGACTACCACCTGAACAGGCACTATCTGGAGAGAGCCACCGTCTACCAGGAGAGGGTGAAGGCTATACAGCAGGCACACGGCCTGATCCCCCAGGACCAGGCGACTGAGGAGTTGCCGGTGGAAGCGACGAACGTTCAGGTGGGCGGCAACTCGAAGGGACCTCAGGTCGTCCAGCAGCTCAAGGCTTCCTTTAGCGAGTTGGTGATCAAGGAGAAGCCCGAAGTGAAGTGGGATGACGTGATCGGACTCGAGGATTGCAAGGGGGCAATTCGCGAGTCCATAGTCTTTCCGTTTCTCAGACCGGACCTCTTCAAGCTCGGCTGGCCCAGGGGCATCCTCCTCTTCGGCCCACCCGGATGCGGCAAGACCATGATCGCGGCCGCGACGGCCGCAGAGATTGATGGCTACTTCATCTCAATCGACGCCGCTTCCATCATGAGCAAGTGGCTTGGAGAGGGCGAGAAGAACGTTGCCAAACTCTTCAACAACGCGCGCAAGATGCTTTCGGACAACCTTAGAGAGACCGACGGGATAAACGACAAGGGCAAGAATCTCCACCTTTATGTGATAGGAGCGACAAATAAGCCGTGGTCCCTCGATCTGCCATTTTTGCGCCGCTTCGCCAAACGCATCCACGTCCAGATGCCCGACAGCAACGCGCGAATGGCTCAATTCAGGATATACACAGCGCCTTTGACTTTGGCCGAAGACGTGAACCTAGAAGCGTTGGCGAGGCTAAGCGAAGGTTACTCTGGGAGCGACATCAAAGATATTTGCCAGAGTGCGCAGCTCAGAGTGGTGCGGGAACTCTTCTCAAGTGGGAAGGCTCTTGACAAGGAGACTCAGCCCCGGCCGATTGCATTGGCCGATTTCAAGGAGGTAATGAGGTCCAGAAGGCCATCGGTTTCTCCAGAAATGCGGAGAGCCTACACACAATGGTCTGACAGTTTCACGGCACTCTGACCATTTTTCCTGCGAAAAAAGGACTCTGTTATTAATCCGGTTACCTCGCTCCCAAATCGTGGAACGCGACGCCGGAAAAAAGGCGAGAGATGGCTCAGGGCAGGTTAGGGTTGATTGGATGTATGTTGGTGGTTTCTTCGATGGAGAGGGTGGGGTCTCTGTTGCAGCCAGAGCATGGTCGAACACACTGGCGCTCAAAGTAACCATGGGGCAAAAGTCGCAAGGAATTCTTAAGAAAATTCATGCATTTCTTCTTACCCAAGGGATTCATTCGGTTATCTACCGACCGAAAATGGGAATTAGTACTTTGGAAATCGGAAGAGTGGATGATTTGACGAGGTATCTGAGCTCGGTCCCATCAATAATCAAACGGAAACAGGTAGACTGTGCTCTGCAGTACTTGAGGGGGAGATGTCGGGAAACACCTTGATCAAGGTTTTCGACGACGAGCATATGAAACTCAGGAGGAAGTCCACACCCTTGAAGGGGCTGGGAATCAGGTTCCCCCTAACCAAGCTCGAAGCAGTTACACTAGCAAACGAATTGTCGCAGAAATCAAGGCTAGCGGCCAATAGGGAGATTTACACAGCAAGAATGCGTAGAAGGGCATCCAGTCTGCCACCGGTGTTCGGTGTGAAGGATGTTGAAACGACGTTCGGGATATCAAGGGGCCGTGCTCAGCGGCTTGCTAGGTTGATGGAGAAGGAAGGCTTGGTTGCCTGTAGCTACGAGAAAGTTCCACCACGGTTCCACAGGCTCAAATGCGAGCGACTATTCTAGCTCCTAACGAAGACTGAGATCATAAGCCCATGATTTCTAGGCTCGAAACTATTAATCCCCGCCCAAGCGGTGTCTTGTCAATGCACGAGCTCCTTTCGCCTGACCAGCTGAAAGGCAGGGTCGGGAAGGAAGTCCACCTTGCGGGCTGGGTGCACGACGTCAGGGTCCTCGGAGGCATCAGTTTTGTCCTCCTTCGCAACTCCAAGGGGATCGTCCAGATCGCCGCACCGAAGAAGTCCGTCCCGAGGGAGGTTCAGGAGGTCGTCGCGGACCTCCATCAGGAAGACGTCATCACCTGCACCGGTGTGGTGAAGGAGAGCAAGGTGGCGAGGAATGGCTTTGAGATACTCCCGGATAAAATCACCGTGGTGGCGAGGGCATCGGTCCCGCTTCCGCTGGACCCGCGCGGAGTCACTCCCGCAGCGCTCGATACCAGACTCTCGTGGCGAACTCTCGACCTGAGAAGGCGGGAGGGAACGGCCGTCTTCAAGATCGAGAACACGCTCGTCTCGGCGATGGAGGCTTACCTCCGAGAAAACGGTTTCATCCGCGTGTTTACACCCAGTATCATCGGCGGAACATCGGAGGGTGGGTCAGAAGTCTTCAAGATAGACTACTACGGAAGGCCGGCCTTCCTCCGGCAAGACCCGCAGCTGCACAGACAGCTCACGATTGCGGGAGGGTTCGATAGGGTTTACGATTTGGGGGCGAACTGGAGGGCGGAGCTCTCCCACACCCCTAGGCACATAAGTGAACACAGAACTATCGCTCCCGAGATGGCGTTCATAGAAGATGAGAGCGATACGATGAAGATCGAGGAGGGGATGGTTGCCGCCTCGATGAGGGCGATTGTCGAGGGGTGCGTGGAGGAGCTGGGGACGCTCGGGGTGAAGCTGGACGAGCCGAGCAGACCATTCCCTGTGTTTCAGTTTCCCGATGTCTACAAGCTACTAGAAGGGCAGGGGAGAAGAGTCCCGCGTGGCGAAGACCTGGATACCGAGTCCCAGAGGGTCCTCGGGGAGTACGCGAAGAAAGAGTTCGGCTCCGACTTCTTCTTCCTCAACAGGTTCCCCTCCAAGATAAAGCCGTTTTACGTGATGAAGGTCGACGACGACCCAGAGTGGGCCCGCTCTGTGGACCTGGTCTACAAGGGCGTCGAGCTCTCCTCGGGGGGACAGCGAGAGCACCGCCACGAGAGGATTCTGAAGCAGATGAGAGAAAAGGGAATGGACGAGGCTTCTCTGAAATGGTTTACAGACCCCTTCAGGTACGGTGTCCCACCACATGGCGGCTACTCTTTCGGGATAGAGCGGTTCGCAGCCGGTCTCGCGAACCTCAGCAGCGTGAAGGAAGCCGCCCTCTTTCCGAGAGACCCGGAACGACTACAGCCGTAGGCTCGGTTTCCTAGATACCAGAGGTAGGGGGGACTTTCGTTCATTGTTGGCTTTCGAAACTCCGCTAGCCACACCTACACCTCGAGACTGATTAAGATGGAGCTGACACTGCTCCACGCTTCTTACTCACCAAAGTGACGCAAATCGCTTGTGCCTAGTGGACTACGGTTTCACTTCTCGCTATCTTTATCGCCTCTCAATAGACCAATTAGGCCGTGAAGCTCTTCGAGTACCAAGCAAAGGAACTCCTCAAGGAGTACGGTATCCCAATCCCTAGGTCCGAACTCGCGCGTAATCTAACGGAAGCGATCGCCGCCTTTCGCAGACTGCCCCATCCAGTTGTGCTGAAGTCTCAAGTCCTCGCAGACCTTCCTCCGTCCTGGTTGAGGCTTCTGTCCCGCATGAGGCAGAGATGTACCTCTCGATAACGCTGGACAGAGGGGCGAGAGCCTTTGTCGTAATATCCTCGAAGGCGGGCGGGGTCGAGGTCGAGTCTCTCAAGGGGAGGGTCGTCCGGAAGATCTCGAACAGGGGCATTACGAAGGCTGAGGCGCGATCTGTTGCGAAGAAGCTCCACCTCTCGGGAGAGAAGAGGGGGCGATTCCTGAGAATTCTCGCGAATCTCGAGCGTCTCTCAAGAGAGAAGGAGTGCGAGCTCGCCGAGATCAACCCGCTCGCCGTCACGAAGAGCGGAGGGCTGAAGGCGCTTGACGCGAAAGTGATTCTGGACGATAATGCCCTCTTCCGACACCCAGAGTTCTCCAAGCTCCATCCTGAGGATGAATTCGAGGGAGAGGCCTCAAGGCAGGGCTTCGCTTTCGTAAGACTCGAAGGGAATATCGCGGTGGTTGGGAATGGTGCGGGTCTTGTCCTCTCGACTCTCGACCTTGTAGCAGACGCGGGAGGAAACCCCGCATGTTTCCTGGACCTGGGAGGCGGCGCTCAGAGGGAGAGGGTCGAGGCCGCGGTCAACCTTGTCAACAAGCAACCGAACGCGGATAGGATTCTTGTGAATATCTTTGGCGGGATCACGAGGACGACCGACGTCGCGGAGGGGATCAAGTCAGTGATTGAGCAGGGTGGGATGAAGCCCATCTACGCAAGAATCAGCGGCGCGGAGGAGAGGGAAGCGAGGGAGATTCTCACGAAGACGCCCGTGCATCTGTATCCTTCACCCCTCGAGGCTGTCGAAGCTGCGGTGAGGTCACAGTGATTCTGCCGAGGCGGGGTGAGCCGGTCATCGTCCAGGGTATTACTGGGCGCTACGGCAGCCTTCACACGAAGCTGATGCTCCAGTACGGGACGAAGATCGCGGCTGGCGTAACCCCCGGGAAAGGGGGTGAGTCTGTCGAAGGAGTTCCGGTCTTCAATACAGTGAAGGAGGCTATCTCGATGTCGCACGCAAAGTCATCAGTCCTCTTCGTTCCTGCCCAGTTCTTCTACGATGCGGCCGAGGAGGCCATCGTTGCGGGTGTCAAGCTGCTCGTCGCGATTACCGAGCACATCCCAATCAGGGACACGCTGAAGATGCTCGACCTGGCGAAGAAGCGATCGGCGACGATAATAGGGCCCAACACCCCGGGCGTCATCATCCCTTCGCAGGGAGTGAAGTTGGGGATAATGCCCGCGACGTCCTTCAAGCCCGGTCGAGTCGCCCTCTTTTCGCGGAGTGGCACGCTGATGTATGAAGTCGCGAACGAGCTGAGCAGGAACGGGTTCGGGCAGTCTCTCGCCCTGGGGGTGGGGGGAGACCCGATCAACTGCACCACACTCAACCAATGCGTCGACCTCGCACAGGGGCTGCAGGAAACCAAAGAGGTTGTCATCGTCGGCGAGATAGGAGGGGACGCGGAAGAGAGGCTCGCGAGGCACATCCTTGACAACGGCTTCTCGAAGAGGGTCGTGGGGTACATCGCGGGGAGGCATGCGCCGAGGGAGAAGAGGATGGGGCACGCGGGGGCGATAATCTACGGGGATTACGGGACGGCGGAGTCGAAGATTAAGGCGCTGAAGGACGCGGGAGCGGAAGTCGCGATGACGCCGATGGAGATACCACGCCTTCTGATGAGGAGGAGTTACCGTCAAGAACGGACTTGAAGGAGGAGTTCGTACTCGGCGAGAGGTTTACCAAGTTCAGGTTGCCCGTTTGCTGTATCCTGAGTAGATCAAGAAATCGTAGACGATCTTCACGGAGCCGGCGATTAGAAGTGGTGCCGAGACGAGAGGAATTGACAATAAGATTCCATTCAGGGGTGCTCCCGGAAGACTCCCAACGCTTCTGAAGGTATTGGTAATGGCATTTGCCGAGACCCTGTCTCGGTCGCCGAAGACCTCGCTCATGAAAGCCTGTCTCGTAGGGACATCCATCTGAGAGACGCTCTGCCTGAGAAGGAGCAATGCCACCGAACCCGGAAACGAGCCGGCGAATGGGATTAGAAAAAGAAAGACATTAGAGACGAGGTGCGTGGTGACCATCGTCCTAAGGTTCCCGATCCTGTCTGCCAAGAACGACGCAGCGAGGGTAGAGACAGCGGTGACGATGTTTACCACCAGAAAAAGGAGGCCCAGAGTCTCGAGAGATGCGTGGTAGACGAAGAGAAACCAGTAAGAGAGAAGGAACTGAGATACGAACCCGCCACCGAAGGCATCAATCGAATAGAGAATCGAGAGTCTTGTGATGTCCCGTCTGGCTTCGAGTGAAACACCGGAGAGGCCGGGCCTTCTACTTCTTCTTTCTTCTGAACGAGGCTCCGCGGTCCTCAGCCGCAGGTAGAGCAGGAAAAGAAGCATCCCGACCAGGCCGTAACCCAAGAATAACAAGCGAAAGACTAGAAGGTCATTCTGAAAGTACGAGGGTGTGGAGGCTGCGAAGGCGCCGAGCGAAGATGCTCCGTACCCAATGAGGTTGTAGATTCCGAACGCCCTGTTCTTCTTCTCCTCAGACACTAGACTTGGCAGCATTCCAGTCTCGATCGACTGGAAGGGTCCAGCCTCGGTCCCCGTGGTGCTGATGTTCCCCAAGAAGCAGGCGATGAGCATGACGGGAAAAAGGCTCGTGGCGTAGAGCAAGACGCCCGAGAGAAGCATGAGAGCGCTGAAGAGCAGAAGAAATCTCCTCCGCCCCAGATAGCTCTCATACCAGGTAAGAAGGAGGTTCGAAAAGACGTTGCCCGCTACAATCGCGGCCGACACCAGACCGACGTAGAAGGCGGAGTATCCCAGGGTGGCAACGTAAAACGGGGTCATCACGCTGACGAGCCCGAAGACGAAAACTCTGGCAGCCTTGCCGATGAAAACATAGGTTAGGTCCTTCACGCTCATCGACCGCAAATCGATCTGCCGATAGTGGGAGGCGAGATGACTGTCGGTAAATCACAAGTGTTGCTTGACCAGGGACAGAAAGCCAATGATTGGTCAGACTTATCCGATACGCGAAATCACCGCCAATTCTTCAAGCTCTCGATCGCTGTCATCAGGACGTCCCTTCTTTCGCTTTCCTTGTAAGGAGAGACGGAGACTCTTATGATCGGAAGACTTATTCCCCGACTCAAGAACTGTCTCAGCCTCGCTCGACAATCTTTGGGGGTACCGTAAACAGCGAATGCATCCAGCATCTCTTCATCGATGAGGGAAAGAGCCTGCTTCTTCTCTCCTTTGATGAGAAGTTCTCTCATCATCTTCACTTCAGTTGTGAATGTAGATCTTTCGATAACCGGGTCCAGCTCTGGGTAGGAAATGTAGAAGAGTATGTCCTCCTTGGCGGCATCAATCGCTTCCTGGACGTCTTCTGCCGCTGCAAAAATCACACTGTGACCAACCTTCATCTTGGATGGATCTCTTCCCGCTAACTTCGCGCCTTCGGTTATCTTCTTCTTTGCGAAAGAAACGTACTCTGGGGTGCTGATGGAATTGAGAATCACTCCGTCAGCCAGCCGGCCTGCCAATTGAAGCATTCTTGAACCCGAGGATCCAACGTAAATTGGGAGATTGATGAATTCGCTCGATAACTTCGGGAACTTCTCCAGATGGAAGAATTTTCCGCGGTAGGTGGTATCTTCTCCGGATAGAAGGTGCCTGATGATTCTGATGTATTCCGTCATTCGTTCAAGATGGCGAGTTTGCCTTATTCCGAAGTACTGTTCTGTCCTGCCCCTGTACCCGACACCCAAGCCCAGAAAAGCCACTCTACCGCCGGAAATCTCGTACAAAGTTGCCGCGCCCATCGCGATTTGGAAGGGAGTTCGTGTATAGATCGGCATCACGCTAGTTCCGAACTTGACCTTCTTCGTGTGGGTGGCGATGGCTGACGCGAGGGCGAAACCATCTCTGTAGAACGATTCCGCGACCGAAATGTATCCGAATCCTGCTTTCTCCGCTGCTATCGAACAAGCGATAATATCTCGAATTGGCATTCTGAGGACGCTGTAGAAGGTCAGGGCGAGGTTCATGCTCTACACTTCGTGACAGACTGAAATCCGGTCGGTCTTGGTGGCGAAACGTACAAGTTCTGCCGTCGCTGATCGAAGGTAAAATTGCGTGCACCTTTTTCCGTC
>VBPP01000076.1 GCA_005877365.1 Nitrososphaerota archaeon | reverse complement strand
AGCTCGGAGACATAGCTGGAACCCTCGGAGAAGTCATCGTGGGAAAGAAGAGCGGAAGAACTTCGGACCGAGACCTAACTGTATTCGACTCCACGGGAATTGCCCTTCAGGACTCGGTGGTCGTCCTTGAGGAATACAAACGCGCCGTCAAGAAAGGCGTAGGGATAGAAAAGAGAATGGTGGTCTGACCAAAAAGACTCACTCACGCGAAGCTCGTCCTTGTTTCGCCGTCCTCCTTCAACTTGGAAATCAAGACGTCGGTCACCTTCTTTGAGCCAGCCTCTCCCCCGAGCTCTTGTGGCAGTTGCAACCGCTTTGGTTTACTCAACAGAGAACCTATCGATTTCTCGATTGCGATGGCTGCCCGTCTGAGAGCAGAGTCACCGTGAACGGCGCCGATGTATTCAAGCATTAGTCCTCCCGACCTAATTTGACCGATTGGATCGGCTATCCCCTTTCCCGCAATATCAGGTGCACATCCGTGTGTAGGCTCAAAGTAGGCATGCTTTGTCTCGTAGTTGATGTTCGTGCCGGGAGTCATGCCTAAACCGCCAGCGACCTGGCCAGCGAGATCGCTCAGCAGATCAGCGAGGAGGTTTTCCGAGACGATTACGTCAAACTTTTCTGGGTTCCTGACCAGGTAGGCGCACAACGCGTCCGCGTAATAGTGGTGAAAGCCAATCTGAGGGTAACGGTGAGAGAGCTTCTCAAAAGCGCTAAGGTACATCCCATGCGTCTGTGGGAAAATGTTGGCCTTCGTCGCGAGGACCACACTGGGTTCAAGCCCTGGGCGTCTAACCTTACTCTTGGCGTATCTAAACGTGAACTCGGCTATTCGCTCGGCACCGCGGGTCGAGAAAACCCCCGTTGTTGTAGCGAGGTCAGGAGTTAATCGAGTCTCCAGACCTCGGTAGAAACCCTCCGAGTTTTCCCTAATCACTGTCATGTCTATGTTTGGTCGCAATGCAGGGGGACAAATACCCGGGTAAGACCTAGCTGGCCTCAAGTTAGCGTAAAGGTCGAAGCCGAACCTCAGCTTGTCGTTGATGGTTCTGACACTTTCTCCCACCGGTCCCTTAAGACACGCGTCGCTCGAAGCGAATGCCTCAACGCTCTTCTCAGGGAGCGCGTCTCCAAACTGCTGCAAGGACGCGTCTCCTGCTGGAACGTGAAGGTAATCGAGTCTGAAGTGAAATTTCTCGGCTGCAGCATCGAGGACGCGGAGGGCTTCGTGGACAACCTCCGGCCCAATCCCATCGCCATCCATGACGACGACGGAATAACTCTTCTTGGTCATCGTCACTATACCTAGGTTACTGTCCTGTCCACAAGGACCGAACATGAAGGTTCTGTCGATGAATGTCGAACAGGAGTGCGCCAATTCTTCCTGAGCTCAAGTAATTATCTCCCGTTTGGAACGGTCGTCTCAATTATGATTCGTGTCCGCAATCGTGTGCGAGCGGGACGACTGGGTTCGGCTGTATTAACGGTATCTTTTCAGAGAGCAGAATCTGCCGAGACTCTTCCCACGAACTGAAGGCGACCAGTCCGGCTCTTTGTCCAGCCGAGACGGAATTATCGTGTCAGCCTACCAGGCTAGGAAGTCTCGGGTGGTGAGTTTCGGAGCCCGCCTCGAACGTGAGCTGCTTACGCCGGAGTCAGTTTCATCATGATGAAGGCGATGATGCCCAGCGCGAATGTGCTGGATGACCGGAAGGGAAACGGGCTGCCCGTCGCATCAACCAACACGGTAACCGTGTGGCGATGAAGCGAAGAATAAGATATGCGACCCCAATCACGGGCTACGGCTCTCCTTACGGGGATTATCCGGTCCCGGGGGAAGAGGGAATCTCAGGAGCCCTCGAAAGCCGCCCTCACCTGTTCAGGGTTCCTACCGTCGCTGATCAAGAGAGCCAGCTTTATGCGTGCCTTTAACCCAGGCAACCCACTCGCGAATATCACTCCGAGCCTCTTCAGGTGAGTCTCGCTTCCCTCGAACCCGTACACATTTTCCAGCAGCTCCCCACTGACGCATCGAGAGGTCATTACCACTGGTATGCCGCTCGCGATGGCACTCTGGATCGCCGGAATCGTCGCGGGGACCAGGTGTCCTCCGCCCCATGCTTCAACCACGACCCCCTTGGCTCCCAGCTTGATCGCAGCCTCCAAGAGTGTCCCGTCCATCCCCATGCAGTATCTTATCAGGTCCACCCTCGCCCGCAACTTCGCGGGCCTGATGTGTTCTCTCTGAACGTTCTCAACATACTTGACGACCCTGTCCCCCCTGACGACCCCGATGGGACCAACACCAGGCGATTGAAAGCTCGAAATGCTCACCGTGTTCGTCTTCGCCACGTATCGTGCGTGATGCAGCTCACCGTTCATGCACACGATGCAACCCACCCCTCTGAGGAGGCTTGAAGAGGCTGCGACGATCGAATTGTACAGATTCATCTGCGCGTCCGAACTCGGCAGCGAGGGATTACGCATGGCCCCCGTGACCACAACTGGAGCGTCGAGCTTGAGCAGCAGGTCCAGACAGTAGGAGGCTTCCTCGATTATGTTGGTTCCCATCGTTACCACCACCCCACTGTAATCACGGGAGGAGAGAGCGTCTTCTATCCTCCCCGACAGATCCAGCATTTCCTGGAACCCAAGGTAGTGTCCCGGAACCTTGCTGAACTCTTTGGCGTCCACGACCGCGACCTTTTCAATCCCGGGAAGGGTCGCCACCAATTCTTGCCCGCTGAGGGTTGGGACGACGGTGCCGCCCTCCCCCTTCCTGACGCTCGAGATTGTCCCGCCCGTCGAGAGCAGGAGCACTCCCTTCTTCATTCCTCTTCAATTCGTCTGAATGGTATTTCTCCGTTGCTATTGATACGTCGGCGCAACTGTCGTGGAGGCAGCAACCCCGAGACTCAATCCATCAGCCGCGGAAGCGGACTGTGCTCATCATGCCTCCTCGCGATCTGCCCTCCCTCCCACCTTCGGGTCTGAGTCCGCTGAAAACAGCATATAATGGCTCGCTGGTAGTTGGTGGCGAATGCAAACATTGTCCGACCCCGACTCGCGATTGAGCACTGCGAGGGTCTTGATCCTGGGCGCCGGATTCGCGGGGCTTGCGACCGCGATTCGACTAGGGAAAGAGAGGGCGAAGGCGCAAGTGACTCTCGTCAGTCGAAGAAATTATCATCTCTTCACGCCGTTACTCTATCAGGCGGCGACCGGCCTGGTGGATCCTGACCACATTGCTCAGATGGTCAGGCCCGCGGCACGCAAGTATGGTTTCACCTTATTCGAGGGTGAAGTTTCGAACGTTGACATCGACGCGAAAACCGTGCAGACGAGCTTCGGTGATCTGGCGTACGACTACCTCGTGCTGGCCATAGGTTCGGAGACAAACGACTTTGGCATCAGGGGCGTTTCTGAACACGCGATTTCTTTAAAGACGCTTCCCGACGCCGAGAGGATACACAGCAAGATTATCGATTCGCTTGAACGCGCCTTGGTAATTAGTGACCAAGCGAAAAGGAAGAGGCTTCTGGCATTCGTAATAATCGGGGGAGGCGCCACGGGCGTCGAGTTGGCGGGGTCGGTGAGGGACTTTGTGAAGTTCCTGCTAAATGACTACCCCGGCCTCGCAGAAGACCAATTTTCAGTTGTTCTCATCGAGCTCATGCAAAATCTTCTCCCTGGACTCTCAAGATACCTTTCTGAGCAGACGTATCGAATACTCAGTAAACGGGGAATACAGATTAGGCTCAACTCTAGAGTCATGGAGGCTACTGATGGTGGAGTTCTTCTGAGCGGCGGAGAGCTCATAGAAACCGGGAACATCTTCTGGACTGCGGGTACAAAATCACCGAAACTGGTCGATAACCTCGATCTCGAAAAAGAGAGGGGACGCATAAAGGTGGACCAATTCCTTAGAGTCAGAGAACATCCGGAAATCTTCGCCATAGGGGATCTCGCCAGCATCTCCGATTTGAAGACTGGGGAGAAAGTGCCGTGGACGGCCCAGTCTGCTGTCCAAGAGGGGGACTGGGTTGGAATCGCGCTGTCTCGAGTGCTCTCGGGAAGGAAAATCGAGCCATTCGTCTACCAAGACAAGGGATACATGCTTTCTCTGGGAAGGCAGGTGGGGGTTGCTGAGTTTCGTCACTTCAAGACATCTGGCTTCTTCGGGTGGTTGCTGTGGAGGATAATTCACATCGCCCTGATCACCACAACTCGAAGCCGTCTCGGAGTCATCTTTGACTGGACATTCGCTTATTTCTACAAACGGAACGCAGCACACACGGAACACTAACTTTGTGAGTCGAGCGCGCGTACCTGTGTCTCATTGCAGATGCCAAAAGAGGCTCGCCTTGGACAATCGTCGCGTGCTCTCGCCCTCTCGAATTGATTTCGCCTTTGGTCTGTAGTCCAATCACTTGGCCTCCGGCATCGGCGCGTCGAGGAACTCCACTATCATCGAAACCAGCTAATCGGCGCCGACTGGCGCCGTGAAGCAGGACAAGCGGTGGTCTGCCGGTGCCGTGGACCTCATAATACATGTTGAGACCATTTACGGAAGCGTAGCCGCCCTTACCTTCCTTGTTCCTCGAGTTCATGTGTTTGATTGTGCTTCTTGTCATGATGGTTAGCACGATTACAAGAGTATTCGAATAAATCATTTTCGTTTCAGTTCTTGCGATTCAGGACGTCAGAGACATA
Organism: Nitrososphaerota archaeon; assembly: GCA_005877365.1. GTDB lineage: Archaea > Thermoproteota > Nitrososphaeria > Nitrososphaerales > Gagatemarchaeaceae > TA-13. The sequence continues at coordinate 818 of VBPP01000076.1, read as the reverse complement.
ATCTTGGAAGGGCTTGTCAAACATCCCTTCTGAGGACCGATGGACCTCCCCAAACATGGGATGCTTCGCAAGGATCTCCAAAAAAGCAGACCATTGACTCCACGTTTCCTTGTCTATCCAGTTCTTCCTGAAAAGCAGGTGGATTCTTTCCATCAACCCGTAAAGTAACAGGAAGTAGTTGCGAATGACCATCTCTTCTGGCGATGCAGACGCCGTTCCTGAGCGAGGAGCTGTTGTCCTGGCAATTTCAACGGGGATCCTGCTCAGTTCGGGTTTGTCAACGAGCATTCTAATCGTATCGGTATAGTCATCCAATGCCTTCTGATAGGCTGCTTCTCTAATGGCCTTGTCCTGGCTGCGGAACGACAGAATGAAAACCACGAGGGTAAGGGTCAAAACAGCCGTCGATATGATGCTGCTCAGTGCGACAGGGTCAGTTATGTCCAATCGGGTGTTCTCTAGAGCGCCCAAGTGGCTCCACATATAGAATTTTCCTGACTTCGCGTCGCCCCTTCATAGAGAGAGACTAGACCGACCACCCTGAAACAATGTCGAAGTTCGAGGAAGCGCGGTGCCAAGGTCAGGCGTCAGGGAGTGGAGGTCACACCCTCAGTCTTTCTTCCTCTCGGGCACGGTAGCTCTCTCCCATGAGAGTGTCAGCCCACTGGCAAGGAGAGCCAGAACCCCGAGACTCGCGAATGCGAACGGCAACCCGAACGTGTCCGAGAGATACCCGCTGGCCAAGCCAAGAACCGACCCGCCGACGGTCTGAGCCGAGAAGATGGTGCCGAACGAGCGGCCCCTCGTGGTCGCATCGA
>VBPP01000075.1 GCA_005877365.1 Nitrososphaerota archaeon | reverse complement strand
ATGATGTTCGCCTCTTCGTCGTCGCCGTCGAGAGTGGTGACGACTCCCCCGACGAGCCTCCTCAACTCCTCCACGGAGTATTCCTTGACCTCAATCCCGTTTCGCTTCATCCCTTGAATGTACCCCTCCGTCCTCGCGACCTGACTCTCGCTCAAGAGCCAGAGGTAGCCGATGAGCTGCAATCCGATGTCGACCTTCAACTCGTTCTGGACGTGGAGGTAGAAGTCGATGGAGGTGTTCGCGAGAATCTGGTTGTCGGTAGAGGTGAAAGTGTTCCTGAACATCGCGTTGCTCCGACCTGTGTTGCCCTGACCGGGGGCACCGAACCTATCGACTACTAGGACGCTCTTGGAGGGGTTGTTCAGCTTGAGGTGGTAGGCCGAGGCCAGCCCCATGATTCCCGCACCAACGACAACTAGATCGTAACTGGGCAAGAACTCTTCTGCCGTCCCATTCTGGATTTAATCCTTGACTCCCGAATCGCCGAAAGGGAGGGAGACAGAGACGACGATGACGAAGGCCGCCTAGCCCAGCTGCTCCACGAATTTCGTGGGAGCCACTTCGATGGAGACGCGCTCCTGCTTCCAGTAGTTGTTTCTCGCAGCCCTTCTTCCTTCCGCCTCACCCTGATACCTGATCGCGAGCCTCTCGATGTCCTTCAGTGGGTCCCGCTCCTTCGCGATCCTCGCCCTCCCTTCGACGAGAACATAGGAGTATCCCTCGTGGATGAGGAGGGCGACCCTGTCGTCTCTCTTCACGTTCTTCACCTTGACCCTGTCCTGACTCGAGTTGACGACGAACTTGCCATCCTCGTACATGTACCAGATCGGAGTCGTGTGCGGAGACCCGTCTCTGCGCAGCGTGGAGAAGGCGGCGAAGTGCTTTCCCGTGACGAAATCGAGGCCCTCATTCGAGAGTTGTTTCACAAATCCTCACCCTATCACTAAATTGATGAACGGCGCGTCGGCTTTCATCGCAGCTTCTTCGCGTAAGACGAGAGCATCTTCCGGTACGCGCTGCGAGGAGGGTAGCCGATGCTGCAGAGGTAGGTCGAGAACCTCACACGCTTCTTCTCGTCCTTGATCTTCTTTTCTATCGACATTATCTCCTGCCCAACCACCGCGTAGGCGGTCGCGTAGCCCGGGAAGATCCCCTCGTGAGCCGGGAAGAGCTGGAAGTAGATGTTTGAGCGCTGCACCCCCGTGTATTCGTGGGCCCAGTCGAGGAATTCCAGTAGCCCCTGCTTCCCCGTGTTCAGCCTGACGTCGCCGACAACCCTGAGAAACCTGACCAGCCTCCATTTCCTGACGGCGAACTCCACCTCAAGGTTCATCAGCTCGAGACCTCCGTACTTCTTCATCAGCTCGACGTAGTCGCTCTCCGCGTTGGCGAGCCTCTTCTTCTTCGTCGTCTCGAGACGTCTGACTGCCTCCAGAAACTCCCTCTCCCTGTTGAACGAGAGACCCTCGGTGATGGGAACGCTGAGTAGCCCGGGGATGAGGTAGAGAGGGTTCAGCTCGCCCATGAAACCCAGTGCACTGTTCGAGTGATGCACGCAGTGGCCGTACTCCTCGTGAACAAGCAGGTTCAGAAGAGTGGAGACTGACTTGTCCGGGTCGCGCTTGGGGTCGGTAGTCTGGAAGAAGAGCTGAAAGGGCCTCCTCGTGAAGGTATCGAAGAACTGTGCCGCCCCGGTCGGGATCACCCCGGTCAGGTAGCTCGGCGTTTCGATGAGCTTCGTCTTGTACTTCGGGTTTATCCTCACTATGTCAAGGTCCGCGAATCGTTGAACCACGTTGCGAATCGTTCGAGTAACCTTCAGCAGCTCGCTGGGTTTCAGGTCGAGGCGTCCGTTCATCCCCTTCTCCACCTCCTCAGTCTCCGCCGGGCAGCCGTACCGTTTCGCGAGCTTCCCAACGACTCCCCTGAATCTCGGGAGCTCTTCGTCGATCCAGGAGATCGCCTTCCTCTCAAGCTCCTCTGGCGTCTCGACGTAATCTAATCCCTTCACGAGCGCCACGCCGTAGAAGTCCTTCCTACCCAGCTCGAAGACGTACCTCCTGAAGACGCTCTCCACCTCCTCAAAGGTGCCCTCACCAAACCCGTCGAGCTCGAAGAGTTTCACGAACTCGGTCGCCTTCGCCTTCAACCCGTCGCACTCCCCCTTCAGCTCCTCCCCCACCTTATCGGTCGCCTTCACCGCGTCGAGAATCTCGATGATCCCGCTCAACCTGTAGAGGCAGAGGGCTTTGACCCCCGTCGGGACCTCCCTCCCCTCGAAGCGCGCCCTCGTTGCGTCTATTGCCTTCGAGGAGTAAGATAGAAGAGATAACAGGTGACCCTCGTTCACCCCCTCCTTGGCCAAGTGGCTGAAGATGGTACCCACGATGTCATCGAGAATCGGCTGCGGCTCGTCGAAGAGCAGCGCCGCCTCGAGGGCGTCGAGAATCTTCTCCTGAAGCTCGGTCTGCGCCCTCTTGCGGAGTTCCCGGATCCTCCTCAGACCACCCTGAATGTTCTCGGAGGAGGGGATGAAGAGCTTCCCGGCATATTGGTTGAACCCCAGCAGAAAGGCCGCAGATGGATTGAGCTCCTTGTATGTCTCTAGGATCTCGAGGTCGAGGGGGTCGGCCTTCACGACGTCGTGGCCCACGGAGCCGACTTATATCATTGAAGCGCGTCGAGCGGCTTGAACTTCTCTACGGTCTCCCGAAGCTCGGCGCGCAAGTGATCTCGCCACGCCGTGAATCTTCCCGGCGACTCCGGATACTCGAGGTTGTGGGTCACCAGGGTCTGGCTCTTCTTCGCCGTGTATCTGAGACCTCTCGCGAGGTTGAGGTCGCCGAGCACCCTGAACCACATCGCGGGGTTGAAGAACTGCGTCCTGTTGAAGTCGGGGTGCTTCCTATCGGTTATCGCCTGTATATCCTCCTCAGAGAGAAAGTGCTTCATGCCGTAGTTGATCTGCTCGTTCGTCAGGGTCTGGAGATAGCGTCTGAGAACCTCGAAACTCGCCATCTGGAAGCCATGGGTCTTCATGTACTCGACGTTGTAACCCCAGAGGGATTCCTGGCCCGTGTCGTTCGCCTCAAGAGCCGCCGCGACGACCTTCCCGAGGATCACGCTCGCGTAGATCGAGGGACCGATTCCGCCGGCGTCTAGCGGCCTGGGGAGCCAAGCCGCGTCTCCCACCACCGCAAAGCCGTTGGCCACCATGCAGTCGTTCTGCCTCCTCACGGGCACCTGCCAGTTTCCCTTGGCGTTCTCTTCGTCCGCCTCGCCGAGGGCAAGCCTCGGGTTCTTAATCACAGTGTTCGCCCTGACGTACTCGTCGATCAGGCTCTGGAGGTTGTCCTGTTTGTTGAACCTCCTGTTTCTTCGGTCTAGGCCGGACTTCGAGACGCCCAGCCCGATATTGACCTTGTTCTGCCCCTTCGGAAATACCCAAGCGTACCCGGCTGCCGCGATGTACTGGTCGAGATGGATTAGGCAGTATTCAGGAGTGAAGTATGTCTCGTCCTCCGCCCCTCGGTCGAACTCCAGGATGTACCTTCCCGTCGCCTCGATGTCATCCATATCGATCTCTCGCTCGATGTAGCTCTCGATGGGGAGGAACCTCCTGAGAACCGATGATGAACCGGTTGCATCTATCACGACCTTCGCTGTCGCCCTGAACGGGTCGCCCTCGCTATCTCTCCCCGTGACCCCCGTGATGAATCCGTCTTCGGCGAGAAGGCGCTCCGCTGTTGCGCCCCACATGAACTCAACCCCGAGCTTCTGGGCATCCTTGACCTGGCGCCTCGGGGCCAGCTTCCTGTTCAGCAGATGCCCCTCGCCCTCGAAGAGGACCTTCGTCTTGTGGTCCGGCGAGTAGACGTAGATCCCCTTGACGTCGTGCTCCACCTCCGGCCTCCCGTACTGGATCCCCAGGTTGCTCGCGAGATAGTTGAGGCTATTCCGGCTCACCGCGTCGCCGCAGGTCCAGCCATTGCGGGTCTTCTTCCCCGGCTCGGCCGCCGGGTTTCTGTCAAGATTCAATCACGGAAGCTATCGGGGTCCGCCTAAAAAACGCGCGGGTCAGTTCGGGGAGGGACGAAGAGCTTAACTTCCGATTCGTTGGCCGCATCTTGATGATCAAGACGCTTGAGCTGGGGGAGAAAGCACCGTCCTTCACGAACCTCTCAGGAGCCGACGGGGCGCGATACTCCATCGCCTCATTCGATGACAAGCCGGTCTTGGTGGTCGTCTTCTCCTGCAACCACTGCCCTTACGTCAAGGCTTACGAGGATAGGATGGTCTCGATTCAGAGAGATTACGCCTCGAGGGGGGTGCAGCTCGTCGCGATAAACTCGAACGACGAGAAGAGCTACCCGGAGGACAGCTACCCCCAGATGGTCAAGAGGGCGAAGGAGAAGGGGTTCAACTTCCCCTACCTGAGAGACGAGGATCAGATCGTCGTCGGGGAGTTCGGAGCAGTCTGCACGCCGCACGTCTTCGCTTTCGACAAGGCTCGGCTCCTCCGTTACAGAGGCAGGATCGACGACTCGAGAGACCCTTCGTGGGTGTCGAGCCACGACCTCCGAAATGCCCTGGATGACCTCCTAGCCGGGAGAGAAGTTCGTGTCCCTGATACTAGGCCGTTCGGGTGCAGCATAAAGTGGGCGGCGGACTAGCCGCCGGCCGGCTTACCCCTGTTCCCCGCTCGTGAAGATGGGCTCGTCGGCGTTGGAGGCGGGAACGTCGGGGAATGTCTCGTTCACCCTCTTCTCCGCTATCGCCGAGGCCTCGGCCAGTATCTTCTGGGCATCCTCGTTGGGTTCGCCTAGTGAGAAGTTGGTCCCTGTGATCTCGCCGACGTCGACCATGATTGAGTTCAGCTGGGAGCCTATCTCTCCCAGTGTGTCCTGGGCGTCAGGGACAGCCTCACCCAGCGTCCTCCTGACCGTCCGTACTACCCCTATGGCGGGCGCTATCGTCGCCGCGAAGTCTCCCAGCTCCGTCACTGTCTGGAGCCTTATCGATATCTGCTCGAGGGCAACCCTGGATTGAGTCACGATCTTCTTCATCTTCTTGACCTCCGAGAGCTCGTTGGAGTAGGCCTTGCTCGACTCCTGATCGTGGACCTGGACGGAGTGTACCGTCTTCCTGAATATCACGCTCTCCCTCTGGTTCAGCCTGGCGAGCGCGGCGTCGAGCCTGTTCACCTCAGACTGAAGCTGCGCAGAGGCTTTCTCGATCTGAGGCTTGATCGGCTGAGGACCCCTCACAGCCTCGCGGGTTCTCTTCGCGAAGCTCTCTCCTTCCTCGCCCTTCTTCCAGGTCTTCTCGAAGTTGCTCATTTATCTCTCGCAGCCGTTTCGTGCGCGAAGGCGGAGATACCCGACCCAGACAACGAAGTTTGACACAGCGCGCAAAAAATCCTCACATCACCTCTGTGGGTGAGGAAGAGAGCTGCGTGTCCTGAAGTCGGCCTACGAGTCGCTCGGGGGAGCATCTCCCGTCGAATGGTTCCAGAACGGTCGAGCAGGCCTCGGCCAGCAACTCGAGGTACCTTCTTACGTCGTACGGCGTTCCATCGTCGACGAGCGACTCCGGGGCAGCTCGCCTCCGCGGCGACCCCGAATAGTAGTCTGTGATCAGGTACCTGACGCTTTCCCCCGCGTGCAACTCGATGCCCTCCTCCGAGAGCTGGTCCGCCACCGAGGACTGGATCGTCCTGTTGAGGTACTCACCGGGTTTCTTCGAGAGATTCCTGGTGAAGATCATGAACTCGGGGGGGACCTCGCGATTGGAGATTGCTCTGGCGTACTTCTCGAGGACTCCGAGGCACTCTGGAATCAGCTCTCTCGCCCCCGCTATCGAATCCGCCCTGGCGAGAAGCTCCAGAATCTCCATCTGGCACTTCGTGAAGAGGACGGGCGTGTCGTGCCGCCGCGCCTCTATCCCGCGAACCTTCAGCTCCCCCGTCCTGTACGCTCCGAAGTACCTGTTGAGCACGGGAATTCCAGGCTCGACCTTCGAGGGGAGGAAGACGACCCACTTGTAGATGCCCTCGAAGGAGATCTCGAAGCCCGTCTCCTCCTCGATTTCTCTTCTCAGCCTCTTGTAGTCCTCCTCTTCTGCTCCCTGCCTCTTCAGCCAGAGCGAGTCGACAATCCCGTGAATGAGCTTAAAGCCGCTTCTTTCAGCTATCCTCGTGGCATCGAGTAGGACCTTCCTGTCCCACGCACAGACGCCTATGTGCGCGTCAATCCTCCCGAACTTCGCGTTGTTGTACCCTAAATATCCGAATGAAGTTACGCCCAAATATTTGAGTGCCGACTGTCTGGCGTCGTATCTCTCTCTATCCTTATCACTCTTCGCGCTCCTCTTGAGTTCCTTGTATCTCAGCCTCTTCCCGACTATGATCTCTATCGCTTTCGGCACTATCCCCTTCCTTCTCTGACATACGTTCCAGTCAAGTTCAGGAATCCTGTTAATCGAGGATGGGCAGCACGGGCACCTTACAGTTTCAGCCGAGAGGTTCTTCTTCAGCATGATGTTGGGATAAAGGCTATTGTGAGTTAGGATGCCATTGGCAAAATAGTAAGGAAACTCCGACCATTCTAGCGTCAAATCATAGACGTGGCCGTCGTAGTCGAGGATCTCCTTTTCTATCACTCGAACTTCGTGTATGAATGATAATGCGTTGTTTTTCCGAGCCTTGGCGTACAATCCCAAGCGAGGGCTTGGATAGTTCTTGGCTTTCCTTATGCGACTCAGTATAGCTTGGCGTAGGCTTTCCTGCTTATCTTGTGAAATGAAGCCGACTTGGGTGTAATACCTAACCACCGCTTCCAAACCGGATAGCTCAAGAAAGTCGGCAGGGATAGAAGAAAATCCGTGTTTGTTGATGTACCTACCGACACGATATCCTATGTTTAGTTCGCGTAGGCATTTGCACACAATGTCTAGTTTGAAATGATTCTTGGACGACTGATCGCATTGAACTGTGTTTCGCTTCTTGTTGATACCACCATCGCCTTCGAAGAAACCGCGTACGAAAGATGCCTGTTCGCCTTGATTGTGGTGCTCGCTGGCAATGAAAGACTCGTATCTCGATAAGAAGTCCATCACGACCGCCCTTTGAGCCACTACTAGGGTAATGCCGTCGCTTCCTAGTTTTGTCTTGATGTAGACGTGAACGCTTGGATAGATTTTGGATAATGTTTTCGTGATGAAATTGCGGAAATCGATTTCGTGTTTGTTGATGCTGAATTCTATCCTGTATTGATGCGAAACGCGAGTTTTCTTTCTAGATTTGTCGAAATATTCTTGATCTCTTCGCAGACGCCCCCCTTCCGCTGTGAAGGCGCCGAACAGACAAGCTAGATCGTCGTTCTGAAAGGCCGGGGGCGGGTCGGTTATGATGAACCTGTTCCCTTTGCGAATTTCATCGGCGACCTTTTCTTCGAAAACGTCTCTTACCAGAACAGGGAACTTGTGATGCGTAGTACACGTGATTCTTTTCCCGTCTGAAAGTGTCAGTCTGATTACCTTCTCATTGATGCGATATTCATGGACCTTTGATACTCTCTGCCAGCCGAATGGGGTGAAGACCTCGTTGTCTTCTTTCACCTCGGCAATAGATTTCTCTCCATTTCTCGTCATCACTGTTGAATCCTTGACGAGGCAGGAATAATCCAGCTCCCCGACACCCTCGAAGAGGCCGACCCTCGGCTCGAAGATGAAACCCCCTCTGTCCGCGACCATCAGGGTCCACCTGTCCTTGAACTTCTCCGCGATGACGGGCTTCCACGGGACCAGGAGGTCCATCTTGCTCGCGTGGTAGAACTGGAGACTCGAGAGCGCCTTCCCGATGCTCGCCCTGCTCGCCGTCTGGAGCGGCATTCTGCAAATCCTGCTCAGCTCGAAGAGCCCCTCGAGGTTCGGCCCGTTGCAGACGAAGGAG
>VBPP01000074.1 GCA_005877365.1 Nitrososphaerota archaeon | reverse complement strand
ACTTCTTTGTGGATACCTGTAAATACTCCTCGTGCGTACTGAAGTCGAGCGAAGTCGAAGAAGAGGGAGAGCATGGTGGCGAGCGGCAGCGGAGTCGGGGCCCTACTCGTTATCTTCTTACTCGGCCTCGGCGGGTCGGCTTGGGCCTCCAAGGGGCATCCTGTCAATCACATCGTGAGCGTAAGCGACTCTTTAGCGGGCCTGTCGGCGTCGGTTCCGCAAACGGTCATTTCAGTTCATCATGTGGTGAACGTCTCCGATTCCTTCCCGCTCACGGACAGCGTCTCGGCTAAGCTGGGTCAAGGTTATTCTGTCCTCGCAGAGGCTCACGGCGGGTGTTGAATCTCCAACAGGCCTTTGGAGCCCGTACTCGGCTCAAAGGGTCAACCAACCGAATTTCTTTGGCAGCATTCTGAACTCGTCATAGTCATCTGTCACGCAATTGAACCTGTCACAACAGTCCCTCGCCAGCCCGGAGAAGGCGGGCCAAAGCAAGAAGAAGAGGAGAAAGTCGAGAAAATCGGAGATGCTCGAGGCGACTTCCAGCAGGCTTCTGTCGCGAATGACGCAGAGAGAAGCAAGAGAGCGGGGAGAATCAACATCATGATTCCTTATTTTGTCGGAACCCGCATCATTTTCGGGGTCACCTCGAGCCAAAAAGTATCCGTGGCCACGGCACATAGAATATGTTGAGCGAAGAACCAATATGGACCCTGGAGATTCTCTATGTTAGATTGATTCTCCCGATTCCCAACGCTTGAAGCTCGAAATCCAGATTCAGGGTTAGCTGAAGGTGCGCCACTCACTCATTCGACGGAGCTGGGTGTGAGGAGGTCGTATTGGGCACCCGAACCTTTCGCTTGAGAAGTCTCCTCTCGAACTTCAAGATGGGTAGGATTACCTTGCTGAAAAACCCCAGACCACTGATTGCGGCATCGAGGCGCTCCAGGTCCGGCACCCCCACGCCACCCAGGAATGGCATCGCGGTCAAGTAGACCGATAGATAGACGACAATGTCGACCCCGAGCGCCTCAAAAGGCTCCGCGACGAAAAGCTGTACCGCGAGTACCGCAATCAGGGCGAGGAGCGCGCTCCCCAACGTCGAGAGCATCGGCTTGAAGAAGACGATGGCGCGAGCCCGTCGGATCGCCAGCGCGAGCCCGAGCGGCGCCATGAGCAAGTTCGAGGCGAGCAAGGCATAGATCAGTCCGGGGATTCCGAAGCCCATCACCGTCGAAAGCAGCGGAGCGAGGACGAAGATTGCAGCGGCCCCCGCGATGTTGACGTACATGAGTTCCCTCGTCAGACCCACCCCGTTGAAGAACGGCGTCTGAGCGGACAGCCCCATCATCAGAGGAAGGTAGGCGACACAGAGCAGGACAAGGTACGCGGACGATGGGACGAACGCTGCTCCGAGGAGCACTCGCGTCAGCGGCCCCGCCGCTCCCAACGCGAAGGTGAGAGAGGGCGCTATGAAGTACCCCATGTACTGAACCGAGTAGCCGAAGGCCAGCCGGGTGTCGCCCTTCACGCCCTGAAGAGCCGCGAAGGCCGGGAATAGGGCGGTGGCTATCGCGGAGATGAAGTGGTTGTTTATGACGATGATGAAATACATTGCTGCCTGGTAGTAGCCCACCGAAACGTTGTTCGCGATGGCCGAGAGAACAATCGTGACGTACTGCGCCGCTACCGTGATGGCGAGACCTCCGATGTAGACAGGCACACCGTAGCGGAGCATCTCGTGAATGTCATTCCCGAAAGTTCTCCGGCTCGTCGCAAGGCGCTTCGGCATCCGAAGGTAGAGCACCCCGCCCGTCACAGCTCCCGCCACTAGGAGACCCACAATCTGTCCGAGGAGCGCCCCCAGGACTCCCAGCCCGATGAGAATTAGCGAGATGGAAAACACAAGCTTCAGGGCCGCTTGCGCGATCGTCGAGAGACCAATGGGGCGCATCGCCCCGAACCCCAGCAAGGCCGCATTGACAGACTGAAAGAGGGTCTGGACGAGAATTAGGGAGGATGCGACTTCACTGAGACCGGTCAGGTCAGGCCTGTGCAATACGAAACTCGAAAGGTAGGAAGACCCACCGAGAGCCACGAAGAAGAGAAAGATTCCAGAAACGAAGATGAAGATCAGGCCGTGAAAAGTCAGCCTCCTGGCGACTTCGGGTTCACCCTTGGACAGGTGCAGGGCCGCGTACCGAGTGATTCCTGTGTTTATCCCGAGTCCGACGAAACTCTGAAGCAGATTGGGAAAAACGAGGAGAAGGGTGTAGGCGCCGGTACCAGCGGGACCGAGAAGCCTCGTGACGACAATGACGGTCACTGTCAAAATGGCGGCTGAGATGATGTTTCCGGCGAAGAGAATGAAAGAGCCGCTGGCGGATCGTCTCGCTACTTCAATATCCGCCAACGGTCCTACCTAATCCGCTCCGCCTTGGGAGGGCAAAACGTTCAACGCATACCCACTTCGGAGCCTGCATTTAGTCAGTAGCGTCAAGTTCCCCGATATTTTTCGCAAGGAGAATAGAAGTGATCTCTCCAGTCTACCCAAATTTCACTGTATCGCAAATGTGGCACGTTTTCGAGAAGATTGAATGCCCCAACCGTGGTACCTCGGTTCCTTACTCGGCAAATCCATGACGCAAAATAGGTCGCACGAGACGAGAGAACAGAGAAATTCAAGAGAAGAAAAATCCGTAGAGTACGGAAAGCTCGAGCCTTGCCCGCTGGGTGAAGAGAGGAGAACAGCCGAGGGGAGATGACGCGGCACCTCCTCCCGTCGTTCGGCCTGACAACTTCCGACGCCGTCCCGACCATAGCCTTCGCTGCTCTTGCAGCGCCATCTTCGAAGACGCTGTCTTGTATCTCTACTACTAATCTTCGTCGCTGATGATAGCCCCGCGTATTTCGCCGCCAGGGTGGGCGGTCGTGTGGATGTTGACGTAGGTCACACCCGCGCGCATCGACGCAATAAGGCCAGCGAAGTTGCCGGCGGCAATTCCTTGGCCCGCTGGGCCGATGACGTTTGCGGCCGTTATGGTTCCGGTCACGGTCCCCGAGGACTCAGGGCAGGCATCTTTGCCGCCTCCTCCACAAAGGAAGGCCGAGACTCCTCCCGCTATGCCTGGTGCGCCTAGGTGGATGTGAGCAGCGGATGCTCCGATGAGGCCGGTATACGAAAGAGTGTAGGTGAGAGATGTCCCGTCATCGCTCAGGGTGGCAGTGAAGGTGCCGCTTCCGCTCGAGAAGAGCGTGGGAGTTTCCTGGAATCCGCTAATTCTCGCCCTGAACTTTCCGTTGTTATCTTCTTCATCTTTTCTGTCGGCTGATTGAGGTGCTCCGAAGACGGTGAGAGTTGTTGCGGTCGTCAAGACCGCGATCACCAACGTTGCGAAGAGAGCTTGGTAAAGTTTCTTCAACAGGCACACCCCGGCCGACAACTTATTTAACCGTGAATTGCCCATCGTCAAATTCTCCCGTCTGTTTGAGAGCTCACTTGCGGCTGTCTCCGACCTTGAAGACGCTTGCGGCTATAGAGAGAAGAGGTCTCGCCCTGCCAGTGAAGATTGGTCTTCTGTTTCGTATCTGTCTCTAGGCAAATGGCTTTCTTCGCATGATGAGGACCTTTGGAATCGAAGGGCCGGAGCGAGGAGAGAAACCGGAAGAGAGGGAGCATGTAAAGGACAGCGGGAAGGCAGTAAATTGAGGGCGTCCCAACTCCTTGGCTTCTTCTGCTCCCCGACAGGTGAGCTTTAGACGACGGTGAGTGTCCTGAGGACGCCCCCAGCCAGTCTCAAACTTCAGGCAAAATTTTGTTTACTTGGTGACGCCTGGCGACCAAGTAAGTCTCAAAGGACTCCGGGTATCCGAAGACGCGGCGCAAAGCGATAGCTAGGTGCAACCAAGTCATTTTTCTTTACTTAGTAGCCGGGGCAGCTTCCTCACTATCGAGGTTGTGATATTAGGCGCAAAATGTTGAGCACTTTGTTAAAACCTTTCCCCATAAGTTTATATACCTCTTCCTCACCTTATGTATTGTAATAAATCGCTTTCGGTAGTGAAAAATTTGTTCACAGAAAGAGACTTTTCGCGGCTGTTGAAGCTCCAGAAGGCACTTGACAAGTGCCCTCGTTGCGGAAAGGGTCCGATGGTAGTGGACACTGCCGGCGGGGAGCTATTCTGCTCCAGTTGCG
>VBPP01000073.1:4439-7912 GCA_005877365.1 Nitrososphaerota archaeon | reverse complement strand
GTCGAGGATGGCGCGAGCCTGGAAGGGGCGCGAAGGATGCTCAGGGGCGAGCCGGACTACGGCGAGGTGGTCGCGAGGCTGAAGGGCGCACAGCGCCTCGAGATCATTCGCATCGGCCCCTGGGTCATGGCGAGGAGTAGGGTCGGTTCATTCCACGCGGCTGTCGCCAGAGGGTTCCTGAACCTGGGGGCGGATATCGCGATCGCTACGGGACGCACCGAGGGAGAGACGAGGCGCAGCCTCCGCAGCAGCGCGAGGTTCTTCGACGCGACGAAGATACACCTGGGGACGAAGGTCGCGGCGGTCGTGGGGAGGGAAGGAGGGGGAGGGTACGGGGGAGGCCATCCCACTGCGGCGTCGCTAACCAGCAACCTCACGGCGGAGGAGGTGGAGGAGAGATGCACCTCTGAGTTGTCAAAACTCGTGAAGGCTCCAGCCGTTCACGTGGAGTAGTGTCACTCGGTTAATCCCCTGTACTTACGGGAGGCCCCGTTTCTGAGGAAGCCCTCGAAGGCGAGCCTGAGCCAGGGTGTGTAGTTAGCGACTTCCTGCCGCATCTCCTTTCTGAGCCCCTCGAGGGTCGTGAACTTCGTCTCAGTTATCTCTGCGGGGTTAGGGGTGCAGCTTCCGTCGAATTCCCCTACGAGAAGCTTGCAGTACTCGTTCTCCGAGTACCTCCCAAAGGGTGCCTCGTAGGTGAAAGCCAGGACATCCTCGAGCTTCCTCGGCTTAACACCGAGCTCCTGCATCCCTCTTCTCAGGGCCGCCTCGAAGTATGTCTCCCCCGGGTAGACGTGGCTGGTGTAGGAGACGTCCCAGTACCCCGGCCACAGAAGCTTCTCTCTGCTCCGCCTCTGAAGAAGGAGCCTCCCTCCGTGGAAGAGGAACACCACGTAGGCCCTGTGCCTGAGCCCCCTCCCGAGGTGACAGTTCTCTCTCGTGTCTGTACCGACCTGGTTGTCTTTGTCGTCGACGCGAACGAGTATCTCTTCCGCGGGCATCCTTCTTAATCCTGTGCGCAAAATCGTAGATAAGGTAATCGTTGCTTCGCCCTTTTTATCCCGTCAGGGACGGCCTCCCGACATGAAAAAAGGAAGCTACACCTTCCACGGTACGGTCTTCAAAGGCTCCGGGAGGGGGGCGTATTACGTGGGGCACCCCGAGTACGTCAAGAGATTCAAGGAGCTGTTGGGATATGCGCCTTTCCCCGGAACGCTGAATGTGAAGCTGGACACTGAGGAAGACATCAGGCAGCGGGAGCGTCTCAGGCTGAGGGGGGAGGGGCTCCGGATAGAGGAGTTTCATGTCGCGGGAGAGAGGTTCAGCTCCGTGAACTGCTTCAAGGGCCGACTGGAGGACCAGGCAATCGCCCTGTTGATAGTCGCGATAACCGACTACGACGACTCGGTCCTTGAGCTCATCTCGCCCGTTTATCTGAGGCAGAAGCTTCACCTCAAGGACGGGAGCGCGGTCTCGCCCACGATCGAGTACTACTCAAGGTGAACGGCAGCCGAGAGCTCATCGCCGTCCTTCAGCTTCAACTCCCTCCTTAGATTAGCGGGGGAGATCAGCTCAAGCACCGTGTCGTCGTAGTGAGTGCGCTCTATCACCAGGGTGGCTCCCTTTTGCGTTTCACCTATCCTCGCCCTGAAACACCTGGCCGGACCGTAGCTCCGGGCCCTGTCCTCGAATCCTTCGATGAAGATTCCGGTCATGGAGCGAAGGAGACGCTTCTGCTCAATCTGAGTCGACGAGACGAGCCTGAGGTTCAGCGTCCCGGGGAACGGGGTGAACCCGAGAAGATTCGTGAACTGTCTCCTGTATCCGCCCAGGCTTACGTAGTACCCTCCTTCCCTCATCCCGGAGAATACCCGCCCTGTGAAAAGAAACTCCTCCCTCCGGTTCATTACGCCCTTGAGCTCCGCGTAGAGCGAGGCTACCCGGTCGTAGCCCCTCGAGGTCAGCCTGACTCCCAACCTCCGCCCGACACGTCCGCGCTCTATCATACCCTCCCTCTCCAACTCGAGGAGGCGAACGGAGGCTCCTTGCTGTGTCAGGTGAAGAACCCTGCCGAGCTCGGAGGTGGAGAGGGGCACTAGCCGGCGGCGGGCGCCGAGTTTGACAAGCTCTATGAGCGTGCGTAGGCTGGGACTAAGGCTCGGGAGGAAGACGCTATCGATTGAAGAGTTCCGCTATCGAGGGGAAACCTTCGGCGCCGTCGGAATCTACAGGGGAGATGGGGGTCCAGATGGCTGATCTCCTCGTCGTCAGGATAACCCACTACGATGACACGGTACCCGAGCTGATCTCACCTGTATATCTCAGGGGGAGGCTCGGATTGGCCGATGGGAGCTCGGTCTCGTTGGACGTCTACTTACAGTCTAGGGGGGAGGGTGGACGACGACGTGGACTTCGGCGTCGTCCCGTAGCCTGAATTCCCTACTACAACGAGGATCGTGATGGAGCTCATCTCGCCCATCTACCTTCGAGGGAAGGGCTCAAGGACGGGGATCGTAGAGTTCGAGATCTCGGCCATCCCCGAGCTTACCGAGACCCTGCATTCGTCGCCGTCGCAGCTAAACATCTGTTCCAATAGCCACTCGGCGAATGACCGTTCCCAGAAGACAGGACCGAGCTCCCAAACGTCCATCCAGCTTAAGATTGTAGGCCTAAAGCCGCAGTCCGTTGCATGATCGATGTTCCTAGCCAGCAGCCCAGTTATGTGGCCCCTGATTGCGAGAAATTGTATTCTAACCCCTGTTGAATCTCTAATGTTCGCGAAGTCCTCAGCCCGGTAAGCTACCAGCGCATCTGTTGCCAACTTGAGTTCGATGTAGCCACGTGGATATCGGACATCGAGATGGATGTCCCTTACTCGCATGCTCGACTCCAGGGTTACATCTTGGGGAGATGTAGAACCTCCCACATCATAAGCGATTTTCTCGGTCGCGAGCCAGGTGTTTAGACTGCCCCTTTGGCCGAGATATGGAGCTGTTCTAGACGACCACTCCTCAGGAAGCATGAACGCCCTGCCGATTGGGGTGGCGATTGCCGCGAGTACCCCTTTATCGATTGTCGACCAGCTTCGGTGGGTTTTGCGAAGCGGGCGACGGTTCTCGTGGACCCCTCTACCCCTCTTGTCATTCTCCAAGGTAGGCGGTCACTGAACATTCATCGCCGTCCTTCAGTCCTAGGACCTTCCTCAAGTTGACAGGAGCTATGACCTCTAGAACCGAGCTGTCATAATGAGTTCTCTCGATTGCGAGGACAGCCCCGGGATATCTCCCGGCAATCTTCGCCCTGAAGCACTTTACTGGTCCGTAGGATCTCCTACCGTCGTTGAAACCTGCGACCTCGACCCCCTTAAGGACGTCAAGAAGCCGACGCTGTTCAATCATAGCTTCAGTGGTAAGGCGGAGGTTGAGGGTCCCGGGGAAAGGTTCGAATCCTAGGGATTTGACTATAGTTCTAGA
>VBPP01000073.1:0-4393 GCA_005877365.1 Nitrososphaerota archaeon | reverse complement strand
CCCTTAACCCCTGATCGGTCATCCTGACCGCAAGACCACGTCCTGAGTGCGCCCTCTGAACGAGCCCAGCTTTCTGAAGTTCGATTAGCCGCAGTGAGGCGGCCTGCTGACTGAGGTCGATAGAATCCCCCAGCTTCTTCGTCGAAATACTCGCAAAGGAAGCCCCAGCACCCAGCCTTACGAGATGCAGAAGCGTCGTTAGCCGTTCGGCCTTCGACTTCGGGCTTGGTTTCGCCATCTAACAAGGAGGCTGGTAGCTACCAAAGCGTTATAAGAATAGCGTTTTGCGGACGCCCGATGGACAGGGACCTCAAGCTCGGAAGGTTCGACACGGTATCGATCGCGGGTACTGCTGTCTTCGGTGCTTTGGCGCTAATTCTGGGCGCAGCTTCACAGGCCCTGGGGCTGAACTTCCCCATCATACCCTACCTGCAGTTCGACCTGGGTGAGGTTGCTATCGTCTTGGCATTCTTCATCTTCGGTCCAGCCCCGGCCGCGGCGTCATCGTTTGTGGAGTTCCTAGGCCTAATGGTGTTCGGCCAGCAGATTCCGGTAGGTCCTCTCCTGAAACTCTTCGCTCTACTATCATCGGTTGCCGGACTCTGGCTAGGATCGAAGACAGCCTCCCGATGGAGTCGAGCTGGGCTCGGCGGCATGGTCAGCATGGGCGGGTCGGTCGGGGCCTTGACGAGGGCGGCAGTGATGACCCTCCCTAACTTCTATCTAATTGTTTTTCTGTACTCAATAGCCGGAATTGAAGGGTTTCTTAAAGCACCCTTTGCAGCCATAGGGATAGTACTGACCGATGCCAACGCGCTGGCCCTCGTCCTTGGTTTTACTGCATTGTTTAACGTCCTGCAGTTGGATTTTGTCGTGGCTGTCTCATACCTGGTGCTTAGGGTGCCTTCCGTTTCGAACGTGAAGGCTGGAGGAAAAGCCCCCTGGTTCACCATGGTCCTTCGGGCCAATTCCGCAGAATCGCCCGATTCCCTCCGTTGACGCGAGCTCTTACGGTCTGAATTAGCGCTTCGTCTGGGCATGGGGGAGTAGCTTGGGAAGAATATTGCAGGTAAACAGACTGACTTCCGTTACCCAGAGGCTACGAGGAAGGCAATTCTCGATTTCAACCTCGATATTTCAGGGGGGGCGCTCAAACAAGAACGCGGAGGCAGCGGGAAGAGGAGGAGTAGAAAGAGTGGAGGACGCTTGTTGAAATGGGGAGGCGGTCAGGGTCGAGAACTTCAGCTTCCGCTACTCCGAGGGAAGCAAGTATGCAGTGAAGAACTTCAACCTGCGAGTGCGGGAGGGAGAGATAGTGATACTCGCGGGACCGAGCGGATGCGGGAAGTCCACCTCCTCCGCTCCATAAACGGGCGGATCCCCACATGTATTCGGGGTCTACGAAGGTTCAGCATCGGTCGGAGGCCTAGACGTGAAGAATACGCGAATGAGCGACCTCGCCCAGAAAGTTGGGCTGCTATTTCTGAACCCGGAGAACCAGATCTTCATGTTTTCTGTGGAGCGCGATATCGCCTTCGGGCTGGAGAACCTCGGAATGCCCGCCGATGAGATAAGAACTCGAGTTCTTGCCGCGCAGCGTGTCGCGAAGAGAAGGGGGTGGGGAGTCGCGACGCTCTTCGCGGTTTCTACCTCGCTTGGAGTCATAACGAGGACTTCGATAATGACCGTTGTGAACGCGATTGTTCTGCCGCTGCCATACCCCATTGGGTTTGGAACCTTTGGCGTGACAGTCTCGCAGCTTCCGGTGCTCCTGCCCCTCATCGGCTTGTTCAACTTCACCGTCGCCCTGTACACGATTCCCCTCGCCTACAGCATGCGGAGGGCCATCGCGGCGAGATACAGACTCAACACTCTCCATTCCAGCCCCTAGGCGGATGAATAATGATTGGGAATCGCCACCCTCCTAGACATTCAAAGATGGAAGGGACTAGGGGGGAATAACATGGGGGAGATTCTCCGAGTCCAGAATCTCAGCTTCCGCTACCCGGAGGCTACCAAGTTCGCGGTAAGGGATTTCGATCTGACGATCAAGGGCGGCGAGATTGTCATACTCGCTGGGCCCAGCGGGTGTGGCAAGTCCACCCTTCTTCGCGCCGTGAACGGCCTCATCCCCCACATGTACACGGGCGAGTACCTCGGTTCAGTTTCGGTCGGAGACCACAAGGTGAGCGAAGCGCGAATGAGCGAGCTGGCCCAGACGGTGGGTCTGCTCTTTCAGAATCCGGAGAACCAGATATTCATGTTCTCGGTGGAGCGCGACATCGCCTTCGGGCTGGAGAACCTGGCCGTTCCTCCCGACGAGATGAGGACTCGTGTCGACGAGGCGATGCGTCAACTCGGGATAACGGACCTCGCCCAGAGGGCGCCTCACGAGCTCTCCGACGGGCAGAAGCAGAGGGTCGCCCTCGCGGGGGTGATCGTGATGAGGCCGAGGCTGATAATTCTCGACGAGCCTACCTCGTTGCTCGACCCGAAGACGGCCGTCGAGCTCGTCGAGCTCGTCAGGAGGCTCAGGGACGAGACAGGCATCACCTTCCTGATAGTCGAGCACAGGCTGGAACTCCTGGTAAGGATAGCGGACAGGCTGGTCGTCATGAGCGAGGGAAGGAAGGTCCTCGATGGGGGGCCTGAGGAGGTCCTCGCGGACGAGAGAGCCGCGGCCTACGGGATCTCCATCCCTCCCATTCCGCGATTGCGGAACCAGCTCAAGAGGGACGGGCTTCCCCTCGAGAACGGCTTCGGCCCCGACGAGCTCGCGGAGGAGTTGAACAGGGAGGCACTGGGAAGATGATAGAATTCAGGGACGTCACCTTCGTCCATCAGACGGGGAAGGCGGCTCTCAGGGATGTCAACCTCAAGGTAGAGAAGGCCGAGATGCTCGCGGTCGTCGGTGAGAACGGCGCGGGAAAGACCACTCTGGTCAAACACGTGAACGGGCTGCTCAAGCCGACGAAGGGAACAGTTCTCGTCGATGGGGAGGAGACGACGAAGAAGAGCACCGCAGAACTCTCCCGCAAGGTCGGGATAGCCTTTCAGAACCCAGACCACCAGCTCTTCTCGGAGAGCGTGGAGGCCGAGACTGCGTTCGCGCTGAAGAACTTCGGCTTCTCCCGGGAGCTGATCGACCAGAGGCTGAACTGGGCGCTGCAATTCTTTGGGCTCGAGGAATACAGGAACTCCTCCCCCCTCGCGCTGAGCGGGGGGGAGAAGAAGAGACTCACGCTGGCTTGCATCCTAGCGTGGGACCCGGAGGTGGTCATACTGGACGAACCGACGGTCGGTCAGGACGCGATTCAGAAGGAGAAGCTCTCGGGGATAATCAAGATGCTGAGGTCGACGGGAAAGACGACGATCATCGTCTCTCACGATGTCGAGTTCATCTGGCCACTCCAGCCCCGCCTCGTCGTGATGTCCCAGGGGAGGGTCGTGGCCGACGGACCGGCGGACACCCTGATGAGGGACGAAGGGCTCCTTGAGGGCGCCAGGGTGATGCAGCCGCAGCTCGTGGAGCTCTACCAGCGTCTGCGGAGGCGGCCAGACTCGCCGTTCGCGAGCGTGAACGACGCGAGGTTGTGGATAACGGGTCCGGTGGTCAGCTAGTGTACTGGGTCGCGGGCGGATTCATCTT
This sequence comes from Nitrososphaerota archaeon, assembly GCA_005877365.1. Lineage (GTDB taxonomy): Archaea > Thermoproteota > Nitrososphaeria > Nitrososphaerales > Gagatemarchaeaceae > TA-13. The sequence goes on along the minus strand of VBPP01000073.1, from coordinate 744 downwards.
TCGCAGGGTGAACTCTCCGTTTCACAGCCTCGACCCAAGGGTGAAGCTCCTCATCTCGGCCGAGCTCTTCGTGGTATCGTTGACCGCCTACTCGGTCACCCAGCTCGCCGTGGTGATGGCAGTAATGCTTTCCATAGCAGCCGTGTCAAAGATCTTGAAGCGCGTGGGGAGGACTCTGATCTTCTCGGCGGGCTTCTCCGTCTTCATCTTCGTGATAAACCTGTTCGCATCGCATTCGTTACTCACTTCGGCCGTCTACTCAGTCAGGTTCCTCGCGATAATCATCTCGACGAGCCTCTTCTTCATCACCACCTCGCCCGACGAACTCGAGCAGGTGATGAAATCGGCGCATCTTCCGAGGGACGTGGTCTTCGCCTTCACCACCGCGGTCAGGTTCATCCCGGTGCTGATGCTGGATGCGATACAGATCGTAGATGCTCAGAAGTCGAGGGGGCTCGAGGTGGAGAAGGGGAACCTCATCAGGCGAGTGAGAAAGATGGTGCCCGTCCTGATCCCCCTCGTGGTTAATTCAGTTATCAGGAGCGGCGAATTGGCGGAGGCGATGGAGTCGAGGGCTTACGGGGCGGTCTCGAGGCCGACCTCCCTCCAAAGGTACAGCTCGACTAAGAGGGACAAGCTCGTGGCGGCGGGCAGCCTGATCCTCTTCATCATTACAGTCTATATTTACGTCAGGTTTCCGACACCCCTGTGATGATACCCGTCAGGGTCGTTGCCGACGAGAGG
>VBPP01000072.1 GCA_005877365.1 Nitrososphaerota archaeon | reverse complement strand
CGCAGATTGTGCTCTTTGTCTCCTTCCTCTTCTTCCGGGACCCGTTGCTTGTCGCCCTCCTTTACGTGGCCCCGCTCGTTTACGTAGTCTGCACAACGATTACGACTCTGGTCACGGACGTTACATCGGAAAGGGAGAGGGGGAAGGCAGTAGGAATTCAGAATTCTTGGCTGAACGCTGGCGGTGTCGCGGGGCCACTCCTTGGCGGGGCTCTCGCGCAGGGGCTCGGCATAGGCATCGTCTTCCCCTTCGCAATAGCAATGGTTCTCTTCTCCGTCATCTGGGCTCAGCTGACCGTGGCCGAAGAAAGCCGAAGGATGGAGCCGTAAAAAAAGCTCTCAATGGTTGAAAGTCGCGAAGACTGAACCAGCCGTTCGCATCCATAGAACACTGTTCGAAGCACTAGGCTAAAGAACAGCGAAATCGTGATCCTGACCTGTAAATGAAAGGTCGAACTGCGCTCTTGGCAGCGGGGGTCTCCTTGTCGTTACTTCTCACCCTGGCCGTCTCGACTCTAAACACCCCGACAGCCTCAGGCCTTGCACTGGAGTTCAGGAAGACCGGGGGGATAGCTGGAGTCATGGATACACTCGTCATAAGTCAAAACGGAAGCGTTGTCTTCACCAGCAGCCACTCCGGTTCATTCTCTGCCGCTCTCCGCAACTTTGATTTCCAAGAGTTGAAAACGACAATCTCGACGAACATCGGCCCCATTTCCAACGCGAAGTATCCGGCGAAGCAGGGAGCAGCAGACTACTTCGGATACGCGCTCGTATCGCATCTCGAGGGCAAGAACGTCAGCGTAGCCTGGGTCGACGAATGGGCGACAGACGGACCTTTTCCTGATCAGCTGAAACAGATTCAAAAGGCGCTAGACAAGACTCTGCAACTCCTCTCGGCCGAATCTCAGTATCGGAATCGGGTCGTCGCCCACGCAGATCTCAAGTGCGACGGGGGTGGCGTGTGTGGAGCGCTTGGAGTGGAGCTTTTTACTGATAGGACCTCATACAAACTCGGAGAACAGGTTAGAATCTTCGTCGCACTGCGAAACTCAGGAACCAAGGACGTCAACTATACATCACCGACTCCTTGCGACCCTGACTTCAGAATCACGGTCAGCGGAAAGGCATCAACGCAAGACGTTTCGTTCTCAAACCTTCCCGTCGTTGCGTGCATACAGGTCCTCCAATCAAGAACTCTGCACCATGGAGAATCATTGATCCAAACCGCCACCTGGGATGCTTCATTCGACCAGAATGGCGTGAGGATTAACGCGCCCCCAGGGGCCTACACAATCAGCGCAAGATTCCCGCTCGCAACTTTTGAGCCATCGCTTCTGGAAGCTTCCATTCAGATTACTCTGAGTACGTAGAAACTTCGGCGGAAGCCCTCCGGGAGCGGCCGCAGCACGGTGCTATCGCTCGGTTCGGTACTGTTAACGAGGGCGACCTGCTCAGCCCGTCCACTACCTAACACCCAACGTGCAGATGATAGTAGGCGGAGGCGCAATGGACCCTATCTGCGGCCATGGATGCCCGCATGAACGTGACCAATTGTATCTTCCGCAAGACTAGGAGGTCAAACAGGAGGACTGTGGCGCATCGTTCATTCGCCTTCCTTCCTCTGAAACTTCTCCATGGAACCAAGGTACATGTGCGCCGGCGGGTCCTTGGGCAGCACAAAGCGAATGTACTCGTGCCCCGTCTTGTCGTGATACCTGTCCGAGCCTTTCATTCCTTCGAAGTAGGCGGCTTCGAATTCGCTCCAATCCTGTTTCTGAATCGCCTTGAGGACTGGCGTCAGGTACTCGCTTTCGAAAGCCGTCAGGTCCTCGGTGAACTTCGGCCTCGTCACCTTGGCTACCCCCAAGGCGACTCTAAGGTACTTGAGTTCGTGCGCAGCCAGCTTCCAGTTCCCACCCTTGGCAGCGTAATAGGTGTAGTAATATCGGTGGGCGACCTCCTGCATGATCTGCGCCATCCCCGGTTGAATCTCAGCCAGCTGGTCAATCGTAATCTCACCGTGCTTCGTTTTCGCCTTTATCTCTCCGTTCACTGGGGAAGAGGCCCAAACTCCTCTTTCTTAAGCACGATTTTCGCGCCTCAGGACGGCCGGGTTAGTTGAAACAGCGAGTAGAGCGAGACGCAACCAACCCTAACAAGACAAGATATCTAGCCAAATGGCTGACTATGGTCCTGGTTCGTCGATTTGATATCGAACTCGTCCCCAGCCGAGCTGGAGTCTTTCAAACCTGGCACAGGAGGGATCGACCGTCGCCTCGAAGCAGAGACCGATTCGGGAAACGGAAGTTCACGGCTGGTTACGGGTGTGCGCTCACTGGGACTGTTAAAAGTCAGCACATCGCTGGCTTGGAGCCAGTCAATTGATCATAGCCGTGATAGGTGCGGGTAAGATCGGGGAGGCTGTAGCAAGACGAGTCTCTGAGCTATCCGACGTCACCAAGGTCTTCGTCACGAAGAGAAACATATCAACCATTGAACATCTTCGGTCAGGAAAGACGCACGTGACTCGAATCAACAAGGACGCGGCGCGGAACGCCGACGTGATCATCCTTGCGGTCAAAGCGGCTGACGCGAAGGGTGTCCTGGAAGAAATCGCTGATCTCGTCGAGGGAAAGCTGGTGATTTCCTTGATGGCAGCAATCTCAATCAGAAAGATCCAATCATCCCTTCCTGGAGCGAAGGTCGTGCGAGCCATGCCAAACATCGCAGCCACGGTCGGCGAGGCGATCACGGCCTACTCACTTGGCGACGGACTGACGAAAGAAGATATCAGAGTGACGCAATCGGTGTTTGGCTCATTCGGAGAGTATCTCGAAGTTCCTGAGAATCTCATGGATGCGGTGACGGCCCTCAGCGGAAGCGGCCCAGCCTACATCGCGATTCTGATTGAGGCGATGATCAGCGCGGGTCTCAAGGTGGGGATGCCTCGCGATATCGCATCCAAGCTTGTGATAAAGACGCTCACGGGGACCGCGAACCTCCTTGACAGGATGAAGATGCACCCGGCGGAACTCAGAGACGCTGTCACCACCCCCGCAGGCACCACGATCGCAGGGATCTACGAACTCGAGAAAGGCTCGATTAGGACGAGCATGATGAACGCTGTGGAGGCAGCCACTCGTCAGGCAAAGGAAGTTGCTGGAAAGTTCGATGAAGAGCGCCACTAAAGCGCTTATCCAGTGTCGACGGCATCACTGGTGCGACGGGCGGCTTGGCTCACAACATGACAGCTATGTCATTAGGAGCAAAAGGGAACCGACGAAGTTAATGGTCTGGTGCTGAGGATATAACAGACATGGCGGGCGTCTGGACGCGGCTTTTCTTCTAATAACCTAGGTTCTGTCGTTATGTCCCACAGTTATGACTACATTTCCCTTTTTTTGCCCTGTATCGACATACCTGTGAGCTTCTGCAATTTGTTCCAACGGATAGCCTCTATCTATCGCCGATCTTATCTTCCCCGCCTCAATAAGCTCTTTGAGGAAGATCAGATCTCCACTCCTATATGACACCGTCCCGCCTATTACTTTCTTGCTGCTCCTCATCGAAGTCAATAGCCCTCGAACCAGCTGCGACAGCCCAGGGTTACCCAAAAGATAGAATCCTTTTTCCTTCAGGGACTTCATGCAACCCGAGAACGAACTCTTGCCTACCACGTCAAAAATAACATCATAGGTCTCCCCGCTTTTGGCAAAATCCGCTTTGGTGTAATCAATGACCTTGTCTGCACCAATGGAGCGCAGCATCTCTAATTTCCTCGTGCTATCCACGGCGGTCACTTCCGCCCCGAATGATTTGGCAAGCTGCACCGCAAAAGTGCCTACGGTTCCGCCTGCACCATAAATCAAAACCTTCTGTCCGCTCTGGATATTTCCTTTCTTAAGACAGTGCAGTGCATGAAGTCCCCCAGCAGGGACGGCGGCGGCTTCCTCATAGGTCATGTTGGCCGGTTTTATTGCCATCCACCCATTTTCAGGCAGACAGTTGTACTCAGCCCAAGCACCAAGATGAAGACCGGTAAATGCAAAAACTTGGTCACCTTTCTTGAACAGTTTCACAGCTTTGCCTACTGATTCAATTTCCCCGGCTAGCTCTTGCCCTAGTATTTTCTTTCTTGGTCCCCTGAAACCAAATCCTATTCGCGCAACAAGCTGCCACGATAGAGGAAGTTTGAGACTTCGCAGCTCACAGTCCCC
>VBPP01000071.1 GCA_005877365.1 Nitrososphaerota archaeon | reverse complement strand
GACGGCGAAATTTATGGAATTGCCTGGTGGGAGAACCAGGGTGAATATGCAGTCTGTTTTCCAGTCAGTCGCTGACCGAGACGGAATGATGCAGAGTGGAATGGAACAAGGAATCAATGAATCCTTCGATCGTCTCGATGAGCTCTTGGAAAGAAATGAAAAGAGGAGAATAAAGGTAAGAGCACGATGAAGGTAGTTTCATCAAATGCCAGGAATTCAGCAGGACAACAGGGCAGCGAGACAGCGGCTGTTTTATGCACTCGCTGAGCCCACAAGGCGCGACATCATAGAGCTGCTTGCGAGTAACGGCCAATTATCTGCCACCGACATATCCAATAATTTTCCCGTAAGCGCTCCGGCGATCTCACAGCACCTCAAAGTATTACGGGAAGCGAATTTTGTGCGTGTGGAAAAGCGGGCGCAACAGCGCATCTACCGTATCAACCCCGAGGCTATGTCAGAGGTTGAAGAATGGGTCCAAGAAATGACTAAGCAGTGGAACGCTCGCTTTAACGTCTTGGACAAGATATTGGAGGCGGAAAAAAAGAAAACTGAAGAAAGGTGAAGAGGAACGAAAGTAACCGCTCCCACGACCGGCAAGAGGTCCTTATTCATCCGCTTCTCTCAGCCGTCTGATTGCCGGAAACCTCCTTCTCGATTTCCTTCTCAAGAGCTCTAGCCTGGCGGATGGATTTGGATAGCCTGGCTACGAACCGAAAGTCGCTTATTCCGACGTAGAGCCAGATCAGAGCAAGAATCGTGAGGATGACTTCGAAGCCGACCAGAATCGGGTCTCTCAAGTTGACGGTCGCGGTCGTCAGACCGAAGAGGTAGGGGGACGCGATCTCGACGAGGTAGGACACCGCGAGAAGGGCTGAGACGAAAATCGTGACTGCCGAGAGCGTCTTGATCTTGGCGCTGCCCGCCTCTACGTGTTGGAGGAACTCCTCGTGGATTTCGAGGACGGAGCTCGCCGTTGTCGGTTCTTCGTCGGCCATCTATGAGTCATCGTCGAACAGCAAATAAAACCCTTACTTACCTAAGATAAGTGTAGCTCTTCGAAGATCTCCGCCCACCTCATGAAGAGGCTCACCCCTTTCGGGGTCGCTGCGTAGAGTTCGCGACCCTCCCGGACGTCACTGGCGATGAGGCCCCTCTCAGAGAGAATGCGAATGGATTCGTCGCACCTCTGGTAGTTGAGGTTGGCCGCCTGCGCCAGCCTCGTTGGCCCCCTGGGCTCCCTGATAACCAGTTCAAGAAGCTCCATCATTATGAGCACGTTGGGCCTCCTCTTCAACGGTCAAACCCGCATCCTCTGATTAGATAAGCGAGCGTCGGTCCGGAACTTACCTATTGTAAGTATCATAGGTACGCAACTTCCTTTAATCTTCCCCGCCACCGGGTAGCGAATGAACGCAACAACTGGGGCGGTCTGGCTCGGCCACTGCCGCACGGGTGGCAGGCTCTACCTGAGGAGGGACGAACTGCACCCGGGGATGAACCTCATCGGGAACGGCGTCGGCTCGCTCGCTGCCGTGGTGGCCCGGGCCTGCGACGAAGCAGGGATGAAGACCCTCGTCCTCGACTTCGGCGGACGGCTCTCCGAGAGGCTCCCCAACCTCGAAACCAGGAGCTTCGGCAACTTCCTCTACGACTCCATGAGGATGGAAGAGAAGGCGTCCCTCAACGCGGAGCTCGCGGCCTCCGCCTACACGATGGCGCTGAACCTCTCCTTCGAGCAGGAGGGCTTCCTCAACTCCGCAATCCAGTCGATAGCCCTGGAGCAGGGGGTCGCGAGCCCCGCATCCCTGTCAGACCAGCTGAACCTGACCGGAGAGTTCAGGGGGCACACGGCGGACGAGCTGAAGGGAAAACTGGCGGCGCTCAGGTCGCTGAACCTGACCGGGGAGACGGGCGTGGTCAGGAAGATGATGGAGAAGAGCTCCGTGGCAAGCTTCTCGGCCGCAGAGTCTCACCAGGCGGCCGAGGTGGCGGTCATGCTCTTCCTCGCGAAGGTCCTGGCCCTCAGCGCTTCTGGGGCGAAACCCCCGGACGTCCTCATCGTCGGCGAGGCCAACCGCATCTTCTCCAACCTGCCCGTGACGCGCCACGGCAACAGGCTCCTGATCACCCTCCTCTCCTCCGAGATGGCCCGCGTCTTCGCGTCGGAGGCCACCTATGGGCTCGACCACCACTTTGTCGAAACCGCACCGACAAGGATTTTGTCGAGCAGCCTCTGGAACGAGGTCAGCGGCGGAAGATCCCCCCTCGGCGGGCTCTACTCCCCCCAGCAGGCGGCGGGGAGGAGATACGCGGAATCCGCCCTGATCTTGACACCGAACATGTTCCTGCTTCAGGACTCGGCCCGAGGCTACGAGGAGGCCTTCGTGCCGAGGAACTTCGAACCCCTGACAACCCAGGAACCTCCACAGGAACCGCTGCCGAGGAAGGACGACACGAGTCTCGTCAAGCAGATCCTCGAGATCGCCTCCACCTACGAGAAGGCGACACGCGGTTCCATCGTCTCCTACCTCTCGGTGGAGAACCCCAAGGAGGAAGTGGAGAAGACGGTCGACAGGCTGCAGAGCGAAGGTTACCTTACGGTGATGGGGGCGGACGTGAAGAGGGACAGCCCCCTCCACTCGGTCAGGCTGACCCAGAGCGGCTACGACCTGATGAAGAGGCTGAGCTGACATGGAGAAGCTACCCACCCTCTGCAAGCCTCTCGACATGCTGACGGACGGCGGGCTGCCCACAGGGACGATCACCCAGGTCTTCGGAGAGAAGGCGCTGGGGAAGAGCATCCTCTGCTTCCAGGCCGCCTGCGCCACCGTCGCGGAGGGGCGCAGCGCGATCGTGCTCGACACCGAGCAGTCCTACATGAGCTACCTCGTGGAGTACCGCCTCCCGGGGATGCGCAAGCGCTTCGGGAAAGAGTTCGCCGTCAAGGAGGTGAAGCTCCAGAAGACCACGAGGAGTTCCAAGAAGAAGGGCGTTTCACGAAGCGAACTCGTCTCCGCATTGAGCGGCACACTGAACGGGCTCGGGGTGGTCTACAGCGACTCCCACATCTCGTCGGTGGCCGACATTCTCTGCCCCGAGTTCGAGGTGAACGTCGAGGAAGCCGATGAGCCGAGCGTCCTGGTGGTGCAGATGCCGGAGATAACCGACCTGCTGAAGCTCCACGGCGTCGATGCCGATAAGGCCGTATCGAAGGGAGGGAGGGTCGAGCTCCAGCTCAAATCCACCCCGGTCTACATGTCGGCGCTCTACCGCCTCGTCGAAGAAACGAAGGCCAAGCTCCTGGTCTACGACTCGCTCTCGGCTCCCCTCAAGTCGACCTTCCCGAGCACCCAGGACCTTCCCGCCAGGAGCTCCAGCCTGGCGATGCTCCTCTCGCACGCGCAGAGGCTCTGCATAGAGTTCGGAATCTCTGTCCTCACCACGAGCCACGTCTCGATCGACCCCATCAACGCCTGGGACAGGCGGCCGTACGGCGGGATTGTGCTGGGTCATGACGCGAAGTTCAGCTTCGAGCTGACGAAGTCGGACGCCACGAGGAACTCGAAGGGGAGCCCGGTGCCTGTCAACCCGGAGGACCAGCCCGCAGCCGCGAGCGACGGAAGGGCTGTCTGGGTCCAGAGGCACCCGGCGATGGCCGACTACTCGCAGTACGGATTCTCGATGCTCGACAAGGAGGGGTTCCACTGATGGGGATCGGCTTGAAGGTCGTCCTCCTCCTCCTCGCGATTCTGGTCATCCCCTTCGGCGGGTGGGTGATAACCGCGCTGATCTTCGCCTACCTCATTCTTCCTCCGCTACTGCTTCGGCGAAGAAAGGGCTCCTCCGCCGAGAATCCGAGAGCGAAGGGTAGGGGCCCCATCTCGGCGGGGAGAGCGCTCGGCGGCGTCCTTCTCGCGCTCAGCCTCGTCGCGTTGGCAAGCCATGGAACGCTGTCGCCGATCGTATTCGGAGTCCCCGGTCTCCTTCTGGTCTTCAGGCCACGCTTCCTCTCTGGGATGTCCCTGCGGGTGAAGCCCGTCAAGGACTCCATACTCCTCCGGGGAAGTCTCTTCCCGTTCGGGTGGTTTGCGCTAGCCGAGGCGAAGGTCTCCACCCG
>VBPP01000172.1 GCA_005877365.1 Nitrososphaerota archaeon | reverse complement strand
AAGGCTCGCCATTATCGACTTCTCTATCCTGACGCTCGAAGAGATGCTTATCCCTGCAGCCAGGATGGTCGCGCTCCACGCCTGAAAGATTACCAACGCGACGGTTAGGATGTCCCTGTTTGCGGAGAGGTTGGCGGTTGAGGAAATCGCGGAAAGGGCGAGAGAGAAGATCACGACGGGGAGAAACGACAGGCTGCTCGACGCTGCCAGAGGGAGTAGATTCGGTCTGTCGTGAAAGATAGTCACAGTCGCCAGATAACTGGTCAGAATTAGCGCCCCCAGGCTCAGTAGATAGCTCCCAACCGAGACAATTCCACTGGAGGCGGGGGCGAGGTAGAGGAGCAGGGCTTCGTGTCGGGTGTAGAGCATCGCCGCGGCGAATGCCCCAGAGAGAAGGAAGAGAGAGAGGATAGACCTTCGGTTGCTCGCCGTCAGACTTACCAAAAGATACCTGGGGGCGATGATGGTCTCCGCGTAGTCTCTGAGCCGTCCCGACCTCTTGAAGTTCGGGGGCACATCCTTGACCGATACGGCTTCAGGGTTCGCCTTCAGGTACTCGTAGACCTCCTGCCCTGGCTTCGTGAGCGAGTACCTCTTGGAGGAGTCCCTGGCAACAATCCCCTCGAGAGTATCAATGTGGTAGTAGAGTGCGCCAGTACCCATCCCGAGCTCGGCGGCGAGGTCCTTCCAAGGCATCGCTCCCTTCGCCCCCAGGAGCTCGATGATACGCTTCCTCGCAGGGTGGTCGAGGACCTTGATTACCCTATTCGTCTCAGGTCTCTCGTGCATCATGTCGAGAGCAGTCATCCCGAGTAGAAAAAAGCGTTTGAGCTAAAAGGCATCCGAATCCTGGGTCTGAATTTGGGGTCTGCTAGATGTAGGCTCTCGGGCGCCTGGCGTAGGCGATGGCGAAGAGCGAACTCACGGCGAGGATCGATAACGCCAGCAAGGGGGCATCGACCATTAAGATGTTACTGATCGCGCTTGCGACGACAGGGAGGATTGCGAGCGTATGAAGTGAGAAGTGCGGGATGGAGACGAGAAGCTGCCATCCAGAGCTGGTCGAGAGGATTATGTAGCGGGCGGGGTCTGTTGGCTGGGCCTTGAGAACCTGCAGAAACGAGGAGGCTTGCTGTATGGGAGTCCCATCGAGCGTCACGAGGAGAGCTCCGGAGCCAAAGTTCGGGCTCGCATCTTTGGTCAGGTTAATCAGGATTACCCTGGACCCGGTCGCGTTTCCTGAGATCGAGACCAGGAGCCCGGAGTCTTGGTACTTGCCCACGGAGACTGTGAAGTCGGGGTCGAGGAGCGATGTGCTCGCCCCAGATCCCGTCCAATGGACTACAGCCGGGATCGTCTTGTCCTGAAGTGCGGTATTCACGTTCTCCTCATCCTGCTTGTCGGCCGAAGTCGTCGTGACATCGTGAGCGCCTTCGTGCCTCGCTGTTGACTCGCTAGCTGTCGACTGAGCGATCGTCACATTGAAAGTAGCCGGGTCACTCCGCATCACTGTCGTCTGGGACCCGAAGGTTGAGATATCGAGGAGAGAGAGTCCGATTGCATGGGGTCCTACTGTCAAGGCATGGACCGCCTCGATGTGCCCGTTTCCTGCATGGCTCGTAGTCATCTCTCCGAGCCTAGTCCCATCTGACAGATGGAGGACATAGTGAGTCTCGGGATTCATGCTTTCGAATTCCGCGTGTACCTCTATCGTCGTGCCTTCGATCTCAATCTTCGCATCGCCTCGCCCTACCAGGTACCCGCTAGGGGCGCCCTGGACCGATTGAGGTACCATCTTGAGGGTGAGCTCCTGTGATTGCTTATGCTGTCCACCAGAATGGGAACTCTCGGTTTCAGTCTCAGAGGTCTCGGACTCGTTCTGGCAAGTACCCAGCGGGTGCTCTTCCCCAAGGTGGGTAGTAGTAGAAGTGCTTCCCTGCGAAGTCGAACAGCTGTTAGAGGTCTCTTCGTCGACCAGCAGAGGCGCATTAAGCCCGAACGCGCTGGGGGCCCTGTTCGCGGCTGCGAATACGGCACCTGACATAAGTAGGAGGAATACCGCCGTAGTTCCGGCCAGCGCCTGAGCCTTCGAAACCAAGTTCAAAGCGGACGCGTCTCATTCGCACGGCTTCGATATAATGGGGGACTTCCAGGAAGTTGAAAATGCAGGTTTCAGGACGGAAATCGAATATATTGCACGTGAGGAGAGGTCTTTTAGTCGCCGCAAAAGAGCCGCCGGGGTTGCCCAGAGACGAGGAGGCGGTCATCAGGAGCCTAGGGACCGACATCGAGCTGGGACGGGAGGAAGCGATGCTGTACCTGAAAATCTTGAGGGAAGGCGGAATACCGAAAGCCGAAAAAAATCGTTCGACCGAGGTCTTGCTCTCGAGAGGCATGATCCTGCTCTCGGGGGACGGGAGTAGATTCATCGCATTGCACCCCAGACTCGGCGTCGCGAACTACTTCAGGACCTACCAGGAACAGGTCACGAGGGAGCTGAGGGAGAGGAGGATGAGGGTGGACAAGCTAATCTTGGAGCTGATTCCGGTCTACGAAGCCGCAACGAAGAAAAAGCTCGCCGAGCAGGGTGAGAAGTGACCAAAATGGTCGGCCATGAGCATGAAATCGTCTTTATGGGGATGGTAAACGTGAACAGAGACAACTACCTCCAGGGTGTCGTGGACGTCTGGCGATGCAGGAGCTGCAAGCGCACCTTCTGCGACGACAAGAGGTACGGGGAACCCCTGAAGGCGAGTGTAGGCTTCGATTCAATCCCCGACGACGAGCAGTGGGCCATCTTAACGTGCACGACCGCCAAAGAGGTATTCATGAGGAGCCTGGGAGTGAAGCCGGGGAAGCAGATCGAGCACACCTGCAAGAGTGGGGAGCAGCACCAATTCGTAGTGCGCAACGACCTATCACTTGATTCCTCCACCGCGCCACCCATCCACCGGCTCTACCTCGTCAAGGATTACGTGAATAAGGTAATCGAGGCGGGCATCTACAGACTGACGATGAAGTGAGACGAGTTGCTTCGACGCATCGCCGCAATCATCACTCTGATCACCTCGATCTGGGCGATCCTGGCTGTCAGCACAGGACTTTCCCTGCTCGCGCTGCCGACCGGCAACCTCGAGGGAGGGAGCACGCTGGACGCGGTCATACTGATCTTCGGAGTCATCCTGTTTGGGGACGGTCTAGCCTGCCTCGTTGGGGTGAGACTCGCTTTCCAGGTCGCCGCTGTGGACGCGGCCGCCCTAATCGTCTCCTTCTTCCTCTCACCAAATGCGCTCGGCGTCTCCACCTCTCAGGTGGCCATCGCGCTATCGCTCGTGACACTCGTACTCGGCGTTGCTGCTTCTAGGTCGCCTGGAAAGCTCTCGGAGCAGACCAACCCGATGAATCTGCCCGTCTTCGGCTAGATTCGGAAGACTTGGAATCGCTTAGTGGCTAGGATCTTCTGAACGCGACGTCTCAGCCGCTCGAGGTCCATCTCCTCGTACATACTCTGAGGCCAATTTAGCTGCCTGCTTGCGCGACGCAGGACGCTCTGCCCGGTCTCCTCTTCGCCCTTCTGGTGGTGGACAAAGGCGGCGCAGACAAGAATAAGCCCTTGCAGGAGAAGCTTCTCGTCGCCCGAGGAGACCCTCCACAAGGCTTCGAGTGTTTCATGAGCCTCCCAGAATCTCTCTGAATTGAAGTAGCTCCTCGCCTCGGAGATGATCTCCTCCTTCGATTTGTGAGGGGGAGCCTCGTTGAGGTCGTGGACGAATTCGATTTTCGAGACAGGCTCTAGCGCCGCCTGAAGAAGGTCGAAGTCCGGTCTCGAATTCACAAAGACGTCGATCTCCAAAGCCCCGTACGAGGTCCATTTGGGGTTGCGGACGTTGCCGCCCACCGAGGTGGAGAGGGAGCGGACGCCACGAAGAAAGCCCTCCCTGGACCGAAAAGAATCCGAGGCGAGGCGTACCAGGTACCGGAGCGGCAATGACTCACGCACTCTGATTGTTAGTTATG
>VBPP01000171.1 GCA_005877365.1 Nitrososphaerota archaeon | reverse complement strand
TCTGCGATGGGATGGCTCGGCGGGGCGGTCCTCTTCGTTTCAGTAGTCGGACCTGGTCTTAGGTCGTTGAGCCCGACGGCTAGGCTTGAATTCCTATCCAAGGTTGGGCCCAGGGCTATCAGATTCTTCATCGGCAGTTCGACAGCCACAATCGTCTTCGGCCTCGGCCTACTCTACGCTTTCCCAGGTGCCTCCAGTACCACCATAAGCGCAGGGCTCACGCTCGGTCTGATTGCCTACCTAGTCGTCATCTTCGTTTCAATTCCGAGCCTCAGAAAGGCGGACCATCTGGCCAAAGAGATGTTGGCGAGCGGTCAAGCCGGTCCTCCATCTCCGGAGCTCGCGAAAGAGCTCAAACGCGGAGGCATCGGCGTCGCCACAGTAGTGGTGCTCCTCGTCATCACACTGATGTTTATGGTGACGGCAGGATTCCCGTTCTAGCAATCTAGTGGACCGGAAAAGCCTCGCCGTCGACTGGCAAACATCTTTCTGGCCGCGGAGAAATCTCCGAACCCGAATCAATCTTTATTACTACTCCGAATCGATAGCCAATGAAAGGCGAATTACGGCTTGTTTCTTGCGAAGTCGGCAAGTGCGTCAGAGTGGAAAGCCGTCTCTTCCGCGATCAAGACGCTTGTTGAAGAGGCCACGTTTGATGCTACGAGTGAGGGCTTGACTTTCCGAGCAATGGACCCCTCGCATGTGGCGCTCGTTGACCTTCTTTGGCCCAGCGTCGCGTTCGAAAGCTACCAATGCGAGAAGCCCTTCAAGTTCAGTGTGCGCGTTGAGGACTTCATCAAGCTGGTGGGCAGGAGCGACGCAAAGGACAGCGTCGAAATCTCTTCCACTGAAGAAGACGCGATTAGCGTGAAGTTCACGAACGGCTACAAGCGCGAGTTCGTGATCCACCTGATCGAGACTTCTGCTGGAAGCGCTCCGTTGCCAAAGCTGGAGTTCGATACTAAAGCCATTCTCACCAAGACCATATTCGAAAGAGTTCTGAACGATATCTCGGCCGTTTCGGATCAGGTGACTCTGGCTGCAGAGAAGGGCACTCTCGCATTTTCAGGCAAGAGTGACATGGGCAAGGCCGCGGTGGCCTTGGATAAGACTGGCGCAGAGCTGTTGGACTTGGAGGTGAAGGCGGAAAGCAAGGCTACGTATAATGTGGACTATCTGACTTCGATCGTCCGAGCCGCCGGCCAGGCTGCAGACACACTAACTTGCGAGTTCTCGTCGAAGAAACCTGTTTACTTAGAATTTCGCTTAAACAAGCAGGGCTGCCGTCTCGGATTCTTTCTCGCGCCAAGGGTTTCGTCGGATTAGCCGCGCCAAGCGATTTTTCTGGTGCGCCTGTTCTGGGGATTCTCGGGACACGATGTCTCTTCTTATCCGCGGCTCTCTTGTGGAGGTAGACAGAACAGACGCCGGTGTTCGGCTCAATCGCCTTCAACGAAGCAACCCACTCTTGAGGCAGCTGCTCAAGAGCAACATGGTAGTACAAATACCCCCTCCCTCTTACATAGACTAGAGGGCTGTCCTAGATGAATTGGGATACCATCAGGTTCCTCAAGGCCACCTACAAGGAGCACTACTTCCGCGACTCTGACAGAATAGAGTTCCCCAGCAAGATAGAGGAGAGGGAGTTCGGCTACATGCCGTTCGGGGGAGGGATGGTGCGCCATTTGACGTTCAGGAGCGCCGGGGAGGCCGTCGCGGAGATTGTCAGGCAGGCACCATCATCGGTTTACTGCTCCAACGCACTCTACGACTCACCTTCGCTTCCTATGGAGGAGAAGGGATGGAAGGGCGCCGAACTCATCTTTGATATCGATGCCAGCGACATATCCACTCCGTGCAAGCGGGAGCACGACGTCTGGTTCTGCAACGACTGCAGCTCCAAGGGACGCCTGCCCAGGCCCCAGAGGTGCCCTAACTGCGCCAAAGCGAACATGGAGGAGATTCACAATGTCTGCGAGGTCTGCCTCGAAGCCGCCAAAGACCACGCCACCCGGTTAATCAGGTTCCTGACGGAGGATTTCAGTGTCCAGCCTAGCGCCATCACGACCTACTTCTCCGGGAACAGAGGATACCACTTGCACGTGCGCGACACCCGCTTTGAACCCCTCGGTGCTGTTTCAAGAGCAGAGATAGCGGACTACGTGAGAGGGGCCGGTATGCTCATCCCGCAGGGCTTCGTCCTCTCCCTGAGGCGAGGTCAGCGTCTTGAAGAGACCACGCTGCTAGACAATCGGGGATGGCTGGGGAGGATTGCCAAGTTTCTTTCGTCATCATCTCCTTCTCTACCGCAACCCGAGGCGAAAGAGAAGAAAGGGGACGGCATTCACGCTCACATAAACAGGGCTATCGAAGCCCAGGTCTCTCGTGTTGACCCGTCAGTGACAACGGACATACACAGGGTATTCCGGATGCCCGGAACACTTCATGGGAGCACCGGCTTGCTGAAGATGAAAGTGAAATCCCTGGACAGGTTCAAACCTCTATCGGACCCGGTCGTGTTGGGGAGCACTCGAGTCAAGGTCACCGTGAAGTATTCTCCCCAGTTCACGTTGAACGGGGAGAGGCTCGGTCCATTCAAGTCGGAAAGCGTATCCATCCCTGCGTACGCAGCGGTATACCTTCTGGCGAGAGGGCTGGCGGAAGTGAGTTAGAAGGTGGAGGGCACGATCGAATCTCTTAGGAGGCAACTCGAGGGGGAGGAGCAGTCCGAGAAGGTACTTACACTGTCAAGTGACACCTACTCGAAGGTAGCGACGTACACACAGAGTCTGAAGCGAGTCGCCAGCTCCAACAACTCCGAACTCACAAACCGACTGGTTCATCGTCAGCTGGAGCTCATAGACGGACTTGTTCGCCGCCTCCTCGGCATCAGGATCAGGAAGGCGACTTCTCAAGGAATCGCTCACCAACTCCTCCCGGAAGAGAGGTTCGTTTGTTCGTCCGCAACCGAGTTTAAGCGAATCAGCGACGAGTTCATCAGCGCCGTCGTAAATGGGCAGCCGTCATTCGTGGCAAACGCAGTGCAGAGGGAGCTGGGGAAAATTGTCACCGTCAGGTTCCTGAGACCCGTGGAGGAGGTTATCGGCTTCGACCTAAGACGCTACGGACCATTCAATTCCGAAGACCTCGCCGTCATTCCCTCGGCGAACGCCGATATCTTTGTCGCAAACGGCGAGGCGACCATCGTGCACCCGAGAGAAACGGCCTAAGAGTAGCTTCTCCACGTATGATTGCACTTCAGACATCTGTAGAACTGAGTCGGCGGCTCGTCGCCGCTCCTCGTCTGAAGAAACCACCACACCGCTTCGTCGTGCCCACACCTGGGGCAGTCGATCTTTGTGATCGGGAGCGTGGTTAGTTTGCTCTCCTTATCGCCGACGACCTTTATCGGCGCTACGCTCGCAAGCTCCTCCTCAGTCGTCTGCATTACGGTCTTTCCGGCCTTGTCCGTGAAACCACAGTTGTCGCACAGGT
>VBPP01000170.1 GCA_005877365.1 Nitrososphaerota archaeon | reverse complement strand
TACTCTCCCCTTTCGCTTCCTACGACCACCTCGTGAACGGGGCGAGACGGAAGATCGATGTCGCCCGGATGATCGTGGAGGAGACTAGGGGCGTCCTTACTGAGGAGACCAGTAGGGAGAAGCTTGTCTCTTCGATGGAGAGGCTTCAGAAGAGACTCGGCTCGTCCGGGTGAACTCCCCGACGAGGCGGAGCTTCGCTTCTTCGAAGGGCTACAGAATATCTTCGCTCTTCCATCCGTCAAGCTTCCGAGGAAGGTCAGAAGAATTTGTGGCGCAGACGCTGCGTACAGGGGTCGCGTCGTCGTCTCGGCGGCGGCCCTCTCGGTCAACGGCACCATAACGAACTCGTACTGCTACCGAGGAAGTTTCACGATTCCCTACGTCAGCGGACTCTTCTATATGCACGAAGGGCCATTCGTCGTCGCCGCGATAGAGCGACTAGGGTCGCGGCCCCAGCTTCTCTGCTTCGACGCGCACGGCGCGGCTCACCCGAGGTCAGCTGGACTCGCGACGGTCGCCGGGATGCTGCTCGGTATTCCGAGCTTGGGCATCGCGAAGTCCCTCCTTGTGGGGAGGGTTGAGAAGGCAGACAGCTCGGGGCTCGAGAAGATTGTCTACAGAGGGGGCGTCGTTGGGTTTGTGACGGGCAGAGGAAGAGAGAGGCGGTACTGGAGTCCGGGCTATTCCGTGACACTAGCCGGGCTTAAGAGGATAATCGCGGGCTACCGGGATACCTGCCTGCAGAGCCTGAGTGAAGCCCATCGACTTTCGGCGAGGTACCTCGATTGTGAGGATCAGAGCTGAGCCAGTATCTTCGAGGTCTTTAGGGCAGGGCTCGGAGAACTGAGCCTCACCACGGAGAGCCTAATCCCTCTCCTCTCCGCTTCCCGCGCGATCTCTTCCTCTCGGTGGTACTGGTCGTATCCGAGGGCGACGATATCCGGGCTGACCTTCTCGAGGGTGTCATAGATGTTCGAGTCGCTCCCGAGCATCGCCACGTCGACATACCTAATTGCTGAGAGAACCTTCCGCCTCTCTTCCTCAGACACTATCGGGTCTCTTCCCTTCCGCCTCCTCACGGTGGCATCTCTCGCGACGACAGCGACAAGAACGTCTCCGAGTTTCTTCGCTTGCTGTATCGTGTAGATGTGTCCGGGGTGTATTACCTCGAAGGTCCCACCGATGAAGACGACCTTGAAGGTCCTCCTCCCCTTGGAGTTGAGGAAGAGTCTCGAGCCGCGAACTTCGACGTATCCTCTATCTCTGAGACCGCGCAGCCTTCCGTGCATCTCCTCCCGAGTGAGACCAACCTCCTTCTTCAGCCTCGTCGCATCTGTCCGTCCGTGGAGAAGACTCAGGACGAAGATTGCCTCAAGAATCTCCTTATCCCTCAACTTTCACCAATCTATCTTCGCTCTGCCCGTGAATCCTGCTGAGTCTAGCAGCCCTTCTGCGTACCCCATGCTCAGCATCGCCAGCTCGTGCTCCCCCCTCGCGAGGAATCCCTCAGCGTCCTTCGTGTAGAGCTCGACATTTTCGAGTAGGGTATCATAATCCCTCCCCAACCTCTCCCTCGCCGAATTGAGCGCCCTTCTCGTCTTCGCGGCGTACCGCGGAATGAGAACCTCAGCCGTCCCCTTCATATTCCGGCTGTTGTCCCTGACCTCACCCTCGCCGAGACCAAATATCGCGGCGACGGCCTCGACCTCCGTGAAGTGCAGGCCACCGGGGATCACTATGCAGTGTGGCTTTTCACCGTACTCCGAATTCCTAAGGTCCTTGAGATAGCCAGCTCTCAGCTCAGAATCCTGCCTCCCAAGCCTACTTAGAACCAGCGCAAATGTCTCCTCCGTGAGGACCTCCCGACCGAAGTTCTTCTCTGCCCTGAGGAGCCCACCGATTACGGCTGGCGGGGCCGCTCCCTCTCCACCTTCCACGTCGAACTCGAGGAGAAGAAGTGTGTGTAGACCCTGGAGCAGGTTGGTCTGGAGCGTATGGTAGGCTTGCTGCATGGAATCGAGGGTCTCCCGAGTGATGGTCATCATTCTGCCGAACTTGTAGTAGTGGAGGCCGCTGGCGCTCGCCGCGGAGGAAGGTATCGTCGCGGCGTGGATGACGGCTGTCTCCGTCTTCTGCCCTATCGCCCTTACCCTCAGCTCGTTGTGGGTGGTCGCGATCATAGGGTCTCCAGGGACAGCTAGGACAACCCTTGAGCCTCGAGCTTCCTTCAGGATCTCTCTCCCATCCTCCACGAACTCCCTGTCGACGACTGTCATGACTCTCCCCGTCTCGTTCTCGAGCTCCTTCAGGAGGGTCGGTTCGTGTGGGGTGGTGTAGTATTCCAGGTAACAAGAATCTGCCTCCTTCACTGCCACAACTCCCTCCAGGCTGATTCCTCTCGCTCCCAATCCCAGTCCGACGAAGGTAAGTCTGCCCATCATCACCACCTTTGAAGCCTCTTTTCCGGTGTACTATTTCAATTCGCCCCGCCTGCAAGAAAGTAAATATCGTGGGTTCAGAGCGTGGCTTGCTCGCGGGCCTGTGGCTCAGCCAGGTTAGAGCGGCTGGCTCTTAGCTAGCCAATGGGAGTTACCAGCATGTCGTGGGAGATGCGTCAGGCATCCACGAATTCGAATCCCACCAGGCCCGCCAGCGGTCACTAAACTCGGACGAGGTCATCAGGGTGTACTTCCCCGGTTTCAACAGTCGTGACCTCGAGTACGAGATCGGCGTGCCCCTAAGCGACGGCAACCCTTACCAAGACGATCGCTTCGTCAGCTCGTTATGAGCGGAGACATCTCTACCAAGTGTCGACTTACCACCAAGCCCTAAAGCCAATGACGAGAAGCTGCACCGAAAGGTCCGAATCTCATTGGAACCAGGCCTTCGAATGCCCACCTGAGCAGTACGCAGGTCTTCTCTGCAGATTCGAACCCCGCGCAGCCCCTAGGTTCGAAACTACCCGGTCCAATGCACGAAGCGGGGTTCTTTTGGTTCGCGCGATTGCGGTCAACTGTGGGCGGTCAGGCGTCCCGCTCAGACATGGTCGTTCAGTTATCGTTGCTATTGTATAGAGGAATAAACTGAAAGCTTCTCAGCAAAAATTGTATGAGCAGGCATATTATAGTTGATACTACTTTCGGATAAATGAGAGGGAAACGAGTCCCAGTAGTCATAGTTATTTTTATCTCCCTTGCAATGCTTCTATCCGCGACCCAGTACGCGCATGCTGACACAGGCTTGGTCCCGCCGCCCACAAATCTCACCGCTACGGCTGTGTCAAGCTCTGAAATCGACCTCAGTTGGACCGCTCCGACGGGAGTTGGATTGGTGGTAAGTGGTTACGAGATTGAAAGGTCCACCAACGGCGGCTTAACCTGGAGCGTCTTGGTCGCAAGTACGGGTAGCACTGCGACGACGTACTCCGATACCGGCCTGGCGCACACCACAACCTTCACCTACAGGGTGCACACAGTAACAGCGATTGGTACGAGTTTTCCCTCTGACACAGCATCCGCGACTACCTTCGCTGTCGCCCCATCACCCCCGACGGGTCTCGTAGCAACGGCAGTCTCCTCCTCGCAGATTGGTCTGACTTGGACCGCCCCCACCGATAACGGAGGCTCCGCGATAACAGGATACAAGATCGAGAGGTCAACCGACGGCGGTACTACCTGGAGTGCTTTGGTGAACACTTGCGGCACTTCGACCAGTTGCTCAGACACAGGGCTTCCACACACCACAACCTTCACCTACAGGGTCTCCGCAATCAACTCGGTCGGAACGGGCTCTCCTTCGACCACCGCGTCGGCGGCAACCCTTGCCGTCGCCCCATCGCCTCCGACTGGGCTCGCAGCATCAGCCTCCTCCTCCTCACAGATTAGTCTAAGTTGGACGGCTCCCACGGATAACGGCGGCTCCGCTATCACCGGGTACAAGATCGAGAGGTCTACCGACGGAGGTACTACTTGGAGTACCTTGGTGGCGAACACCGGTAACACAGCTACGACATACTCGGACACGGGGCTGACGCACACCACAACCTACACCTACAGGGTCTCCGCCATCAACTCGATTGGAACCAGTTCCGCCTCGAGCGTAGCATCCGCAACGACTCCTATCGCTGCTCCGTCGCCTCCGACAGGACTTACAGCAACGGCAGCCTCCTCCTCCCAGGTCAGTCTGACATGGACTGCTCCCGCCGATAACGGCGGCTCCGCCATCACCGGGTACAAGATCGAGAGGTCTACCGACGGCGGTACTACCTGGACCACATTGGTGGCAAACACCGGCAACACAGCGGCGACGTATTCCGATACGGGACTCACGCGCGCCACGGCCTACTCCTACAGGGTCTCCGCCATCAACTCGGCTGGAACGGGTTCCCTGTCTATCACCGCATCC
>VBPP01000169.1 GCA_005877365.1 Nitrososphaerota archaeon | reverse complement strand
AGATGCTGAAGGAAGTCTATAAGGAGCCCGTCTACGCCCTCGGAGTCTTACCGAGCCAGTCGGAGGGGTCTCTCTACGCCGGAAACGCGGCCAGGAGCCTGAGAGCCCTGACAGAGTCAGCCGATGGTATACTTCTCTTCGACAATAATATCTGGCAGAGGGACGGCGTGACGGTAAAGCGCAGCTACGACCAGATGAATCTGGAGATAGTGAGGTCGCTGCAGGTCCTCTTCGCCGCGGGAGAAGAAGCCTCGCCAGAGCATGTCGGAGGAAAAGTGATTGACGCTTCAGACATCATCAACAGCATTCAGGGCTTCGCATCATTCGGGTACAGCGGATGGGTGAAGTCGTGGAGCGAGGTGCTGAAGGACACCGGTAAGCGAGCACTCGGGGGGAAGAAGGGCACCTTTGAACAGCTGGACCCCGCAAACAGGATCTTGTCACTCATCCAGGGTGCTGCCGCAGGACGCCTCTCCTGTGACTGCGATATCAAATCATCATCGAAGGCACTCGTGGTCGTTGCAGGTAATCCAAACGAAATGAACAAGGAAGGGATGGACAGAGCAAAGCAATGGTTGGAGGAGGCGACCGGCGGGGCAGAGATCAGAGGTGGAGATTACCCGTCGCCCTACGCGCGTGAACTGATTTCAAGCGTGCTCTTCTCGGGTCTGAAGGAGATACCTGTCCTGAAGGCGCTGATAGAGAGAGCTCAGTCGAGTAAGACCAAGGGAGCGAAGGAGACTAGGGGCCAGCTCTACAAGGCGCTTCCGAGCGCGAAGTCTGATTCGAAGGCGGAGTAGCCCTCCGATGTTGAGGGCGCAAATTGATTCTAGACGCGATAGTAGATGCCATAGTCCTCAACGCGGTCCAGATCGCCCTATTCGTAACCCTGCTGAGCGCCTTCCTCGCTTTCCTCAAGATACTCGTCGACCCAACTTCTCCCTTTCTTAAGAGAAGACATGCGGAAAGGATTCGATACAGCCTTCTGCTCGGCATCGCACTGGGACTCGGGTTCGCCCTCTTTGGACAGTACTCTCAATACTTCATACTCGGCGTCAGCTTGTCACTACTTTCGTTCACGCTGTACTATTATCTTCTGAGACGAACGACCTCGAGCTTCTACGGACTCAGGCTGCCCTGGGTCTCGAAGGAGGCGGCGCGAGGCCGCTTTTTTCACTTTTCCACCATTACTCTCATGGCCAGTTTCGTTCTTTACTTCTTCTATCAACAGGTCTTTGAGGTACGCCTCGGCACGCCCATAACACTTCTTGACCTGTATATTCTCCTCTTTGCAAGCGCCGTTTCGGGCCTCTTCGCACTTACGATATTCGTACCGAAGGTTGACTTGTTGTTCCGCCTGATTGACGATTACATCCAAGCTGCCCACCACCCTAAGGAGGGAATGGTGATAGAACTCGAAGACACGGATTTCCCTGGAATCATCGCGGGCACAGCCTTTACGCCCACGGAGGTTATCGACGCTTTCGAATCGCTCCGTCTGGAAGGCTATGCGGAGCGTCAGCCGGACCCCGTTCTGGGGCACGCGCGCTACAGGATCTTCTCTGAAGGCGTAATCTTTCTTGACGCCAGCGCCCAAGACGTTACGGGTCGCATCGACGCCGCCGTGCGCCAATCCAACATCGCGGTGGACGCTATCGATGCCCGTGTCAACGGAGCCCGTCCTCTGGAGAGCAAGCAACTCAGCGAGGCGGTGAAGCAGCTTCAAGCACTGAGAAAGAAGATGCAGCGCCTGAAGGAAGAATATGGGCGCCTCTTGCCGCCCGAGTGGGAGGCAGACGCATCGAAGCGAATACACGAGCTCTCGACGGGTATACACGAACAGCGTGTCGGGCATCCCGCAGTCGAGGTCTGAAACCGGCATCGCCCCGCGCCGAAGAAGGTAGCCCGTTGAAGAGCCGGATGCTTACGACAGTCAGAGTACCCCGGCATATCTCAGGGGATTCGAGCGGCACGCTACTCAAGTGGAATAAATTCTGGTCTGCGGCTCTTAGACCCTTACTGCGCGTCCGCCGCGGGACCGGGTTTCGGTGTTGTCGGTTTCACAGGAGCCTTTGGAAGCTCTACGACCTTCTCGACGGGGGTAAGGAGATGGCCGATCTTGGCGTATCTCTCCAGGAAGCGCATGCCCTTCGCCGTCGTGGCGTACCGAGGTAACTCTCCATCCTGGGCGATTAGCCCCTTTTCTTGCGTGAACTTCAGGTACGCCTGTAGCTGCTCGTAGGAGAGCATCGCGCTGTACATAAGCTTCGTCTTGGAGGCTCCCCTGAGTCCCGCCTTCAGCAGCGTCGCGATAATCTCAGCCCTGCTCCTGTATCTCATCCGATTTCTAGTTACTCGATAGGAAATTGTAGAGATTTCTTTATAGGGTTCGCTCACATTATTCCGTAAGACTCTTCTGGAACTTTCTTCTACGCACGTCCCTTGTGTGTGGATGGGGAGATTGCAGCCACGACTATTTTCGGAGAAAGAACCAGGCGTCATCGGGAATCTCGAGTTCGTTCAGCAGGAGAGATGTTAGAAAGGGGTGAAGTTCATACTGCTGGACAGCGGCCCGACTGGTGATCGGGAGGAGTTCCTGCCCGTGCAGGACGCAGATCCCCAGGTCCGCCTCGTCGAAGGCGGGATTGTCGGAGACAGAGTCACCTATGTAGACAAGAGAGCCTTTCACTCCCAACAGCTGGGCCAGGGTTCTCACAGCGGTGCCCTCATTCGGCCTCCCTGCGAGTGCGTCGATGAATGGTTCGGGGGGCGCATACCTGACGTACAGATTCCTCGAGCGAAGCTCTCTCAAGAGACCTTGTATGAAATCGTCATGAGGCGCGGTGCCGAATCTCCAGTCGACGCACAGCCCCAGAAGCTCACCGTCTATTCCCCGCTTGGTCTCCACGGTGAACCCGGGAGGTAGTCGACGCTGAATATCCTCGAGAATCGATTCCTGTATCCGAACCCGGCTGCGGAAAATTCGGCCGTCGGCCAGCCGGACTTCGAGTCCCCCTACGCACGCCCAGCCGTTCGCAAAAGGAACTCTTGTATGGATGAAGTCGAAGTCCTTCATCGTGACTATCGCAACGGGAACATGCGCCGCGATCCGGGTAAGTGTTCCGATCAGCTCGTCCGGGACGCGCGAGAGTTCACGACTGGTGTCCATCCTGGCGAGCGTCCCGTCATAGTCGCAGAAGACAGCCCCGACCTTCATCGACTGACTGGGGGTTTAGTTCGGTTAAATAACTTATCTCAACTCGGGGTCGTTTTGGGGCGGAATTTCACACCGCGAAGAAACTCCACGATAATCGGAGGGTCCGTCCGCAATGACGGAGCAGTGAACCTCCACGTCTTCTTCCGGACGGGACCTCGGTAGGCAGGATGAACCCCCTTCTTCGGGACTTCATCGGGGCTCGATATCCGCTCGGGAGGCGCCGTCCCTTCCGACTCAAACCTTCCGCCGTGACCCACCCCTCCTCTTCAGCGATGCCACCAGCTCTGTGAGCACCTCCTTGGCATCTCCGAAGACCATCATGGTGTTTGGCAGGTAGAACAACTCGTTGTCGACCCCGGAGAAACCCGGCCTCGTCGAACGTTTGAAGAAGACGACGGTCCTCGCCTTGTCGACGTCGAGTATCGGCATCCCATACAGAGGAGAGTCGGCCTTGGTTCTTGCCGCAGGGTTGGTGACGTCGTTCGCCCCGACGACGATGGCCACATCAGCCTCTGGGAACAACGGGTTGACCCGATCCATCTCCCAGAGCTGCTCGTAGGGAACCTGCGCGTCTGCCAGGACGACGTTCATGTGGCCGGGCA
>VBPP01000168.1 GCA_005877365.1 Nitrososphaerota archaeon | reverse complement strand
GGCAACCATGTCAACAAAGATGTCCGCGCCCTGGTGGTACCCGGCTCGCAGCTCGTGAAGAGGAGGGCGGAGGCGCTAGGGCTAGACAAGATATTCGTCGAGGCAGGGTTCGAATGGAGGAACTCGGGGTGCAGCATGTGCATCGGGATGAACGAAGACAAGCTCTCCCCCGGCGAGAGATGCGCCAGCACATCGAACCGAAACTTCGAGAACAGGCAGGGTCCGGGGGGGAGAACGCACCTGGTCAGCCCCATCATGGCGGCCGCAGCGGCCCTTCACGGTAGGTTCATCGACACAAGGGAGGTCGAGCTCATCGATCCCGAAGAGCTGGCCCCGGGTGGGCTGAATGCCTGAGCCACTTCGAGAAGTTATCGGGAAGGCCTGCCCGCTCGAGGCTGACGACGTCGACACCGACCAGATTTTCCCCGCACAGTTCCTGAAGGTGATAGAGAGGAGAGGGATGGAGAGCTATCTGTTCTACGGGTTGAGGCACGACGAGAGGGGCCACGTTCACGGGCGATTTGTCCTGGACAGACCAGAGTTTAGGGGGGCGAGGATCTTCGTGGCCGGGAAGAACTTCGGGATCGGCTCCTCAAGGGAGAACGCAGTCTGGGCTCTGACGGACTCCGGGATCAGATGCGTCATCGCATCCTCCTTCGGCGACATCTTCTACAACAACGCTTCGAAGAACGGCCTCCTCTGCGTGCGCCTCCCCAATCAGGAGGTCATAGACCTCAGGGTGAGGGCCGCCTCCGCGAACCTGACCCTCTCGATTGACCTCGCGAACCAGATAATCTCAGACGGAAAGACGACCCTGGCCTTCGAGGTCGAGCCATACATCAAGGAGAGGCTCCTCAAAGGGATGGACGACGTCGCATTCACGCTCGAGAACTACGAGGCGGAGATCACGGAGTACGAGCGGAGGGTCCCTCGCTTCGTCATTCCCCGCAGCGCTAGACCATCCTGAGCGCGCGGAGGAGCAGTTCAATCTCCTCCGCAGTGTTGTAGAAGTGAGGCGAGACGCGCAGATGGTTGTACCTCCCGGACACGACTATCCTCTTAGCGGCCAGCTTCTCGACGAGGAGTTTGTGCTTCTTCGCCTCGAAGGTAACAATCCCGCCGCCGGGACTCTCTTCGAGGGTGGGGGTCAGCATCTTCTTCCCCATCCCACGGAGGCCTGTGATCAACTCCTCCTTTCTCCTCGTAATCACCCTGAATCTTGAGCCCGGGTCCGTCGACAGAGCGAACTTCACGGCCTCCACTGCTCCGCGAACCACCACAGCGGCCGACGTCCCCCACTCGAACCTCGCGGCCGTCGCCGAAGGTTCCGCTTTATCGACAGGGAATGGTATGTCGAACGGGTCTCTCTTCACCTGAGCCCTCTCTATCACGTTGTCCTTCACCCCGAACCAGCCGAGGTAGGCAGGCTTCATTGAGTTGAGACGCTCCTCGTTGAGAAATACACAGGCCGCTCCATGGGGTCCGCAGAGCCATTTGTAAAAACCGCAGACGAGCCCGTCGACTCCGTCGCGCCTGACGTCTATGGGGAAGACACCGACTCCGTGGAAGGCGTCAACGAGAGCGACCGCACCTCTTCTGTGCGCGAGATTTGCTATCTCTCGAACCCTTTCCCGGTAGCCGCTCAACCACGACACGTAATCGACCGCGACCGCCACGGTCTCTTCGTCGATCGCCCGCTCCCACGCGTCGAGGGGGACGATTCCGTTGCGCCCTCGGAGGACCACGACCTTCTTCAGGAGCCCAGACTCGCGCATCCTCAGCCAGAGCAACACGTTGCTGGGGAAGTTGAGGTCGCTTACGACGACCTTCTTCCTCTTCGAGAGGTCGAGTGAGGAGGCCAATTCAACGAGCCCTATGCTCGCGCTCGGGACAACCCCCACCTCGTTGTCTCTCGCGCCGATGAGCTCGGCGAACCGCTCCCTCAGCTTCAGGATATCGTCGAGCCACTCCTCGAAACGTTCTCCTTCACGCGACCACCTTTCCACGAACTCCCTCATAGCCCGGGTGACCGAGAGTGGGGGAAGACCGGCTCCGGCGCTATCAAGGTAGGTGCGCGTCGAGAGGGCGGGGATCGTCTGACGCACCCCAACAAGTCTTTGACCCGGCAGAGTCGATCAGACTCTTTTTTCGCCCTCTCGCTCGCTACGGGCTCGGGTGGCCGCCCTCATTGCGGGGCCCTCCGGATGGCGTAGACCGCGAGATTCTCGTAGAAGAGCCTCTCGCTCTCTTCGAGTGTCATCGTCAGCCCGTGCTTCCTGCAGATCAGCTCTATCCTCTCCCTCGGATTGTAGCTCGAAAGGAGGATCAATATCGTCCCAGTAGCCTTCATGACCCGGACAGCTTCTTCGAGAAATGCTAAGGCCGCATCAACCCCGTCTCTCCCACCGTCGACCGCCGGGTCTTCGACCTCCTCCGAGGGCAGGTATGGGGGGTTGAAGGCCACGAGGTCGAAAGTGTAGTCCCTGAAGCAGGAAGCTCTGTCTGCGAGGACAAACTCGCCCCCGCCCAAAGGCATCTCCGGTGGCACGATGTCCGTCCCGATGACGAAGCCGAAGCTTTTGACGAGTACAGACAGGTTCCCCCCGTTTCCCGAGCCAATCTCGAGGCAGGATTGCCCGGAGAACCTTTGCAGGACTCGTCTCAGGAGCAAAGAGTCTTCCGAGGCGAGGTAGACTCGATTCATTCGCCCAGTTCGTGGGAGACCATAGTCTTGTACTCCTCCGGGGAGAGGATCTGGGTCACATTCTGGGTCGCGTAGAAGTAGGCCGGTGAACCGTCCGGAGCGTACGCCAGGCTGCCGTCCGGATTCTGCAGCCTCGTGACCTTGACCACCGCCGGCTTGACGCCGAGAACCGTCCCGTCGTCGAGCGCGTAGTAAGAGAACCTCTCCTGAAGTGGTTTGTAGCCGACAACTCTTCCCTTGGGCTGTGGACTAGGAATCATGGGCTCGGGTCGGCGCCCCACATTAAAAAGGAATCGAAGCTAGGGAAGAAGTTTGAGGATCCCGGAGCTGTACTGAGCCGCCTTCTTCGGAGTCTCCGCCACCTCCTCGGGCAGCCCAAGAAGCTTCGCGGCCTCCCTTAGCAGGTGTTTCCGCCTGCCCCCGCGAATCTTGAAATCAAGTGGGATGCTGAGAGCCATCGAGGCCACCCCCTCGTCCGCAAACGGGAACCTCGGTTCCACGCTCGAGGAGCACGCCAGTTCGTCCCTCAGGAGACCCACCTCCCCGCACCGAACGAGATCCTCTTCCATCATCGTCTCCGCCGCGAGGACTCCTCCCTCCTCCACCGCCCTCACGTACTTGACGTAGCCTCCGAAGAGCTCGTCCGCGAGCTGGCCGAGAAGGATCGTCTCCGCCCCGTTCTCTCTCGCGAGCCTTGCGGTCGTCGAGTAGATACACCAGAGTGCCCGGTCCATCGGCGTCGGCTCAAAGGGGAGGTCCAGTGCCTTCAGCTCTCGTCGGATGTCCTGCGGAGTGAGGGCTCTCGACACCATAGGGAGGCCGAGTTTCTCCGCGATTGATCTGGACTGCTTTTCGTCTCTCGACCCGTGCGAGTAGGCGCCGCAGAGGATGACATCGCTGTGCCTCGCCGCGCAGAAGGCGACGATCGAGCTGTCTAGCCCCCCAGAGAATGAGACTGCCACGAGACGCTCTCCCTCTACCCTCCTCCTCACCGAGCTCTCGATGAGGCCGGCGAGTTCCGAGGCTGCGCTCGCCATCGAGTCTGGAGTGTTCACTATCCCTAGGAGGCGCGTCTCGACGGAGGCATCGGATGCCCGGTAGTTAGTCCCGGGGGGGAGGAGAAGCCTCTCCTCCTGAGAACTCGAAAGGAACCTGTGGTCGCTCGCGAGAGACTTCCCATCCCGCGATGCGTACAGCGGTCTCGTTCCGAGAAGGTCCCGCCCGGCGAGAATGCTCCCCTCCTCCAAGTCGAGGAAGGAGAACTCCGCCTCACGTAGCTCGGAAGGCTCCCCAAAATCCGCGCCGTCGTCGCTCGTCACCAGCTGTCTTCGGTGTCTCTTGACTCTCGGGAGAGATTTCTGAAGGCGCTCCTTCGCGCCTTCCCCCAAGAAGACCGCGAAGGCGCTGCAATGCATCAAAAGCGCGAGACCTGCTCCTTCAGCTTCCTGGCCAGAGCGGTCCCTATCTTCTCGACAAGAGCGAGTTTGTCGGCCGGCGCCTCCTGTATGTCCTCGATCGACCTGTATCCAGCGGTGTGGAGAGACCTCGCCCTCACCCTCCCCACGCCCTGGAGGGCGGTCAGTTCTATCAGCTCCTTGCCGACGCCGCCCTCGACCCTCCTCCTCAGGACGTCTATCTCCGAGTTCAGCCCCGCCTTCTTGAAGAGCTTGGCCAGCTCCCCGAGGCTGTAGATGAGCCAGTCGGAGTTGTCGACGGCCCTGTGCAGGTCGCCCGGCTCAACCCCCAACCGAGAAAGGATTTGTTCCTCCCTCATCTCATCGATCCACGCGTACAGTGTCATGACAGAGCGCATATCCTGAAGCGTCTCGTCGTACTCCGCATACGACTTCGAGTGAGGCTTGAGGACCATCTCACCGGAGTGCTCCTCCAGGAAGGCGATTGCCTGGTCGAGGTCTCTGTTCCTGAGCGGGAACCTGGGTTCGAAGTCGGGACTCTTGGCTACCACGTGCAAGAGACCCACGGTGTGCTCCTTCCCCGCCTCCATCGTCTTCAGCGCGTTCCTGAATAGAACTCCTGTCGCCGGGTCGATGTAGAGAATCGAGACTCTCTTCCCAAACTCAGTCGCGTAGAAGAGGTTCCCGTTGGACTCGAGAAGCTTCTCGCTCAGGAGATATCCGAACGCTTCGTCGATATGACCCATCACCTCCCCTCTCCCGACCTGCGCCGCGAGGAGCGTCTTCGCGAACAGCCCTTCGACGTCCGCCCTTGAAAGGCCGGTGCTCGTCGCGACCGTGGCCAGGACGTGCGCCCTCATCGCGCCCTCATCGGCGAGCATCGAGCGTATCGGCTCGGGTGGGTCCTTCGCGTAGTGCTGGAGAAGCTCCGCGGCCGGCCGAGTCGGTGGCGGGACGATCACGGTCTCCCCGTACTCGTCGTACTGAGGCCTCCCTGCCCTTCCAGCCATCTGCCTGTACTCCAGAACGGGGATCTCCGTGCTGCCGCCCTGCTCGACATCGAACCTCGTGAGGTCCGCGATGACGACCCTTCTTGCGGGCAGGTTCACCCCGCTGGCGAGAGTCGGGGTGCTCGCGAGGAGCTTGATCGCCCTCATTCTGTAGTAATCCTCGACTATCCGCCTGTGCTCGCTCTCCAGCCCCGCATGATGGAAGGCGGACCCTTTCGTAACC
>VBPP01000167.1 GCA_005877365.1 Nitrososphaerota archaeon | reverse complement strand
TACGAGAAGGCGATCATCAAGGAGGCTCAACTCCGTGCAGTGAAAGAGCAGGTTCGGCAGGCCCACCCTCTGTGAGCCAGCCCTGTAATCTCCGCGACTGTTCTGAAGCCCTTTCGCCGAATGTATCCCCCGATTCCCTCGACTATCTTCCTGAAGAGTCCGTATTTCCCCGAAGCCGCGGTGCCTACCTGGACCGCGGTGGCGCCCGCGAGCAGGAATTCAACAGCATGATCCCACCTGGAGATGCCCCCGACCCCCATTATCGGCACCTCGAACTCCTCGGAGAGTTCGTAGACGCACCTCAAGGCGATTGGCCTGATCGCACTTCCTGATAGACCGCCGGTCCGATGCGAAAGGACGGGCCTCTGCGTCTCGACGTCGATCATCATTGCCCTGACCGTGTTTATCGCCGTGATTCCGTCCACGCCCTCGTCCACGGCCGCCCTAGCGACCTCGAGAATCCTCTCTGTGTTCGGGGAGAGTTTCGCGAAGACTGGCTTCCCCGTCGCGGACTTGACGGCCCTCACCACCCTCGCAACGAGTTCCGGGTCGTGCCCCACCTCTGTTCCGACCCCCCTCGACGTGAGGACAGCTCAGGTTCAGCTCATAGCCCGCGAAGTTCTTGCCGTCGAGTGTCCTGACGACCTTGGAGAACTCGGCGGGACTCCCGCCGAATACGGAGACGATGATGAAGGGGGCGTCACCGCCCTTCAACGGGTCGAGGCGCTTCGAGAAGACCGCTGCGCCAGGGTTGGAGAGACCAACTGCGTTGATCGTGCCCGCATCAAGGCGCACGACTGTCGGGTCAGGGTACCCCCTCCTGGGCTTTAAGCCGATGGATTTGGAGACGGCGCCACCCGCACCCGCCTTGATCGCGGAAAGTAGAGACTCGACCGATTCTCCCGCCACCCCCGACGCGAGAAGCGTCGGATTCGCTAACCACCCCCCTGCCAGCCCGACCGAGAGGTCGATCTCACTCAAGCTTGTCGTGGTAACGCTCCCTAGGCGATTTAAGAGCAGCACGACATCGCAAAGGTCATAAGGTTTCGAGGCAAGACGTCGATAATGCAGACGTTCAGAGAAAGGCTTCTCGCCTCCTCGAGGGAGAGGGGAAGCAGGGTCGTCCTCGCGCTCGACGTCTCGGGTCCCTTCAGTCTGAGGGTCGCGAGGGCTAGGAAGGTGCTCGAGCAGACAAAGGAGTCCATCGCGGCCGTGAAGGTGAACTTTCACCTGCTCCTGCCATTTGGGCTCACCGGAATCAGGGACTTGATCGACCTCTGCAAGGGCGAGGGCCTGCCGCTGATAGCGGACATGAAACTGAACGACATCGGGTCGACAAACCTAGAGGTGATCGAATCGCTCCTAGCTTCCCGTTTTGACGCCGTGATAGCCAACCCTCTTGTGGGTTACAGGGACGGGATGGGGGAGGTCATAGAGAGGGCCCACGAACTGGGCGGCGGGGTGATTCTGCTCGTTTACATGAGTCATCGCGGCGTGAACGAGGGGTACACCCTGAGGCTCGACGGAGGGAGGAGGCTCTACCAGGCGTTCGCTGAGAGGGCGAGAAGGTGGGGGGCGGATGGAACCATAGTCTCCGCGAGGTCCAGGGCGGCGCTCAGAGAGACTAGGAAGATCGTCGGGGGTGACTGCCTGATCTTCGCTCCGGGTGTCGGGGCGCAGGGAGGAGAGGCCGAGGCCGCGATGGCTTCCGGTGCAGACTTCATAATCGTCGGCAGGTCGGTCATAGACTCAGGGGAGCCGTCCCGCGAAGCCGAGAGGCTCAGAAGAGCGACGCGGAAGCCGTCGAAGTGAATGAGCTGGCGCTGGACGGCCCAACTAACGCTTTGATTTCTTCGCAGGCAGTTCGCTCGCCCACTCTAGAGAGCGAGCCACCCACCTCCGAAGCGTCTGTGGCTGGGTCTTCCAAGTTCTCGGAATCAGGATGTAACCCTTCATGGGCTTTCCCTTCATCGGCTCGAAGTTCGTCGCCCCCTCGCTCTTCAGAAGCTCCTTTCGATCCTCGTCTGACAGGCGCAGGAAGAGGTCGTTTCCCCAGAGGCCCACGAACATGTTTCTGTTCACGAAGGCCGCGTCATTCCCGAAGACCAGTCGGACCGTTACCCTGGGGTCGTCGGGAAGGATGGATTTGAAGAACTCCTTGGAGCCTTCGTCGGGTCGCGGAATCTTCAATGTAAGCAGCGCGTCTGCCTGGGTGGGGTAGTTAACATTCTTCCCGGCAAGACGGACAGAGTCTTCAGCTTCGTAGGTATCACATCCGTCTCTTTCAATCGCAGAACAGTCATTCAACAGACTAATCTACTCGCCCTTTTCCTGAACGGCAGGCTGAAAGTTGCAGAACAGCATGGCCGGACGGGTCTGCATGGTTACGGGTGCCAATTCGGGGATAGGGAAAGCCACCGCGATGGGGCTCGCGGAGATGGGCGCGACCGTTATTCTTGTCTGCCGCAGTAAGGAGAAGGGGGAGGCTGCCCTATCTGAGATAAGGGAGAAGAGCGGAAACAACTCCCTCGCCCTCATGCTCGCCGACATGTCTTCGATGCTGTCCGTTCGTCAACTCGCGAGCGAGTTCAGAAGCAAGTACGACAGGCTGCACGTACTCGTCAACAACGCAGGACTCTTCATGTTCACGCGAACGACTACTGGAGATAGACTCGAAACCACCTTCGAAGTCGACTACCTTTCTCACTTTCTCCTCACGGGGCTTCTAATCGACCTTTTGAAAGCAACCGCGCCCTCGCGGCTCGTCGAGGTCTCTTCCATCGCTCACTACAACGGGCACATAGATTTCGACGACCTCCAGGGCGAGAAAGGTTACGGCGGCTGGAGGGCATACTCGCAAGCGAAGCTCGCGCAAGTGCTCTTCACCTACGAGCTCGCGAGGAGGCTGAAAGGAACAGGCGTTACCGCAAACTGTCTTCACCCCGGCGCTGTCGCGACAAACATCTGGAGCAGGCCTCTGGGTCGGGCGGGGTTCATCATGAAACTCCCCCGACTCTTCATGACGGGGCCTGAGGGGGGAGCCAAGACCCCGGTCTATCTGGCGTCTTCCCCCGATGTGGAAGGGGTAAGCGGAAAATACTTCACGAATAAGAAAGAGAAGGAGTCGTCGAAGGAATCGAATGACGAGCAGGTCGCCCGAAGGCTCTGGCTGGTCAGCGAGGACCTGACCGGGCTTCCCGAATAGGGGGATCCTTTCGGCGCAACGAATCTGGCCGGAGTTGAGAGGCGACTGTTTATGAAGCGAGCATTCGAGTTCACGGACGAATTAACACATGCCGGAACTGAGACTCCTCGTGGCGAGCGATGCCGAGAAACTGGCGCGACTGCTGAGAACGTGCTGGCTCGACACCTACAAGGGGATCCTTCCCGATTCGGTCATTCAGACGGCGATTACTGTCTGGCAGAGCAAGGAAAGCCTCCTCAGAGGGTTGCGGAATCCACGGGCGTTCTATTCGGGCTGTTTCGAGGACGGTAAGTTGGTCGGGATGGTCTCGGCCGGGAAGATTGACGAAGGAACCCTGAAGATCTTCCAGCTTTACGTTCTTCCCTCTCACCAGAGGAGAGGGATTGGTTCGAGGCTCATGGACGCCGCAATCGAACACTTCAAAGGCGCAGGGAAAGTGGTTCTGGACGTCGAAGACGGAAACCAGAAGGGCATTTCGTTCTACAGCAAGTACGGTTTCACATACGAGGGTAGGACTGTGGTCAAGATCGGCGGAGAGGAGATCCCTTGCTTGCTTGGTGAACTACATCTGTAGGGTGTCAGGGCAGGCAACGTGGCGATGGCTGTGGGTGTGGCGAACCCTAACATGGTGGCGATCCCCGCACCCTGTTAACTGGAAGCTGCCTGAAACCCGGAGATGCTACCTCTGGTTCTTCGAAACAAGAATCACGGTCTCAGGCGTTACACTGACCCCGGCGCTCAACCCGCCACCGAAGACATAGACTCTGCCATCCGCAGATACCGCGGAGATCGCATGCTTCGAGGAGGGCATAGGCGGCGCCTTAGCCCAAGTATCGCCGAGTGGATTGTACTCTTCGTTGGTGCTGAGGGTGCCGAGAGGCGTCTCGCCCCCGAGCACGAAGATCCTGTCGCCTTCGACGGCCGCCGCAATCCCGCTTCTATTCGTCGGCATGGGTGCCCTCGCTGACCACGAATCCGTCAAGGGGTCGTACTCCTCGTTCACGTGCAGGTTTGTCGCAACTCCGCTGACTCTTCCCCCGATCGCGTAGAGCTTGCCCTGCACCACTGCCGAAGCGAGGTGCTGTCTAGGGGTCGGCATCTGAGCTCCGTCCGTCCACTTTTCGGAGAGGGGATCGTAGATCTCGTTCGTAGAGAGAACGCTGGCTTCACCCGCGCCTCCTATCGCAAATATCCTTCCGTCGATTGCCTGAACCGCAAGAGCAGCCCTCTTTGTGGGCATACTTGTTGCGGGACTCCACATG